>JAGWPQ010000052.1 GCA_028877045.1 Bacteroidota bacterium
ATTCATAGGTTTGCTATGATGCACCTTCCGGAAGGGGCCGGGTTTATAAATGGCAGCCGTGCATCAGCTCATGGCTCACAGCTCGAAACTCGCAGCTAAATATTCAACGCTTCGCTATGATCTTATTTCTTTTTCATATCCTGTTTCAGTTTCGTTTCCAATTTGCGGAGTGTGCCAAGCATCACAAATAATTTTTCATTCAATGTTTCTATGGTTGTTAAATTATAATTAAAAAAAGAATTATATAAATTTAGCCAGGATACCTCATACTGTTTTACCGAATGCGCCATTTTCGAAACATCTTTCATCAATACTGTGATATTTTTATTCGATATATAACCACTGTCTTTCATTATTCGCTTTAATAAAGCAATTTCTTCTACCGTCAACAAATAATAGATTCCTGCCTCCTGTATTTCTTCTTTGTTTTTAAGTTCTTTTACAGCTTCCATCCTGCTATCGTTTGTCTTTTCCATACACTGTAATTCATTGCCGATCCATTCCATTATATCTTCTTTTACCGAAGCCGACTGCGGCTTTAATGCCATACCATCCATCACCTGTATTTGATTCATGAACCGGTATTGCAGCAGCAATTTTTCTGCTTTTTCCTGCCTGCTTTTTGCCGTTTGAATTTCAGCATTCATATATTCGACCAGGTAATTCTTAAATGCTGTGCAATTAAAATTCAGGTACACCAATAATCTTATTATATCTAACCGTATCAATTCTTTCCTGCTAACCAAATGATGCATCTCTGTTATCAATAATTGCGCGTATTTAAAATGATGATGTGTTATAAAAACAGTAGCCGAATGATTGGAGAAAACAGCCAGTGCCGTAAAAACAATGGACAGCAACAGATCATCGTCCATTGTTTTACTTAACGATCTTTTCAGCAATGAAAGCTTATTAGCGATACTTTGTTTTTCGGTTTGCAGATCAGCATCAGGCATTTTTTCTTCTTCGTTAAAATAAGGAGTAAACCGTTCTTCTATCAGCACTAATAATTCGTGCAGCATGGGGATGATGGCTGCATAGACCTTATGGAGTGGCGGGTTCTTGCATTCGTTTTGGTAAGTAAACAATTTATCCAGTAAATATACCAATGCCGACTGGTAGCGCTGCACATACAGTTTCATCATTGTCTGTGTATTGATGCCCCCGGGAGGATGCATCAATTCTTTTCTGATATTTTCTTTTTCAACAGCGGCTTTTTGTATCCACTCTCTTATCTGTTTATCCGTTAAAACAGTAGCAGAGAGATTGTCTTTATATAAGGTTATCGTGATCAGTTCGTCTAACCTTTCTATTCCGGTTGGCATGCCCGTTTATTTTTGAGAAATTTGGTTCACAAACGGAGGTTTTATGCAAAGGAATTGGCTGCTATTCTGCTTCAAATCTCATTTTTAAAGAACACAATCAGAAATAACAGTATTTAAAAATATTAAAATATTATAAACGAAATTCATTTCTTGCAGAAAGCATATAAATTTTAGGATCTATGTTCTAAATCTGTGCATAACTATTTTTTATACTGCGACTTCTTTTGTAAATAAAGTATTATATGTTACAGCGTATAGTAATTAAATCGGGAAGAAACTAAGTCTGTTTTCAATAGTTATTTATTTCAATCTTATATCAAATTTTTATCCTCACTGCAAGATTAAAAACTCTTCCATCTAAGGGTGCGTAAATATCCCTGAATGTTGGATTGACAACAGGTGGTATAATTATATTTTCGAATCTTGTTTGACGAATATCAAAGATGTTTTCACAATTAGCGATAATACTTAAATGCTTAAAATATTTTTGCACGATCAAACCGAAGGTCATGAATTCTTTTGTTTTGATATCAAAATCGCGAAACATAGATGAAATATAGTATCCTTCCATAGCAACCGAAAATTTTTCCTCTTTCTCATAAATAATATCAGCATTGATTTTATGTTTCGGGGTCAAGGGAATGAATGGTTGTTGTGCATCATATTTTCTTTGCGCATCGGCAAAAACATATCCAAAAAACACCTGTAATTCATCTATTTTCAATCGAATATTTGTCTCAAAGCCGGAGGCAATTATTGGCTGCGATTTAGTGACAAAAAGTATACTGTCCAAAACCAAAGGATCATTGATCTGTGTAAAGAAAAAAGATTGGTTGAAAGTAATGGTCGATTCAGTGCTTAATCTTTTCTTCCAATTCAAATCAATATTTCCAGCTATCGATTTTTCTGCTTTTACATTTGATGAGAGTGGTTGGATAGTATTAATACCCACTTGTTCGGAACCGGTAGAAAATATACTTGGCAGTGTATAACCAAAACCGCTTCCTATGCGTACATAAAACTCTTTATTCAATTTATACATCAATGCAATGCTTGGCAGGATAAAGATGCCGTATTGATTTTGATAATCTGTTCTAAGCCCTGTAAGTATTGCTATTTTCTGATTCATTTTCCAGTCGTCCTGAAGAAAGACCCCGGTTGTTTCGTAATGATAATTTCTTGAAAGGTGGCTTTTGCTGCTATCTTCTGTGAATTTTTCTGAGATGTAATTAATACCCGCCACCCATTGATGTTTTCCTGACCTGTAATTAACAGACATTTCTGTATAGCTGCTTATTTGTTTCCCTTCGAATAAGAAGGCATTTTGATTAATTGCTCTGTCAAAAAGTGAAATACTATTTTTAAAGGTGAATGCCGTATTCTTATTGAATTGTTTATCAAACTTTAGTTGTGATGAAATACGGTTGGATATATCTTCTTCAAAATATTGATGCAATGAATCTGTATGGGTATTTAATACAAACATATCGCCACCTTTTCTGTAATCATGAGTTGCATTTATTCCAATCCGTAATGTTGCTGTAGAATCAAAATAATAATAGATGGCTGGGTCAATAGTATACGCTTTTGTCTTGGGCAGATCCGAAAAGCCGTCTTTATTTACATCTGTTGCTTTTTGAAAATTATTGGAGGATAAAAAAGTAAGTCCTAATTTTTTCCATCGCTGCGAAAAATATCCATTGGCATCAATTGCACCTAATGAAGTTTGGTTGAATAAAAAATTCAGATATCTTTTTTCCTGCGGCTGTTTTGATATTAAGTTAACCAGTCCTGCAATGGCATCACTTCCATATAATGAGCCCGACGAACCTTTAATGATCTCAACCTGTTTCAAATCGAGCGGCGGAATCTGCATGATACTTAACCCCTGCGAAAACCCACCATACAAAGGGAATCCATCCTTAAGTATCTGGGTATATTTACCATCTAATCCCTGCAGGCGGATGCTTACATTCCCATTAATAGCAGAAGTCTGTTGTGTTTGTATGCCCGGACTTTCTGCCAGTAACATGGAAATATTGGCCGGCTTCATGCTTCCTTCCTCATTTACTTCATCTTCACCAATAACCTCAACTCTGATTGGAATATCTTTAATGCGTGAATTCGTGCGGGTTGATGTTATTACTACCTCATCCAGGTTTTCATTTTCTTTCTTTAAAAAAATTTCTGCTTCAATTAATTTCAGAGGAAAGGAAAATTCAATCTCTTTTTTTTCATAACCCATCAATGAAAAAACAAATTCATATTTACCGTCAGGGATTTTGGATAAAATGATTATTCCATTGCTGTCAGAAACTGCTCCTGCTTTTATTTGTTTACTGTATGCACTTACGAAACTGAGGTTTGTCTTTGTATCAGCATCTTTAATTTTTACTTTCAATTTGTTTTGTGCAGCCGTAAAAATGGGCAGTATTAGTATTACAAAAATTATTTTTTTCATTCATCAATCATCTTTGGATTAACAGTGAAGTTAGAACAGATTCAATAAGTAATATTCCCGTTTGTTTCTGCGGGTCTCACGTGATCCTGCTTTTCTTTTAACGCTGTAATTAGCAGGATTGAACAAACCTATTGCAATACAATAATTGCTGTTTGTATCAATACGATCTCTCAGGGCAAACGCATCTAATTAATTTTAGCTCAGGTATCATAATTAATAGCACAATCTTCCTTTAATCAAAGCTTTTTGCCTCAAGCCGGCAGGCTTCGTTCTTGCAACGCCACTGCTTTTTATGCTTTGAAAAAATATCCGCCTGAGGCGGATATTTTCAATTCAGACTTTGTCAGAACCGTATATAAAGAGGCGGCTTCCCGAAGTATCGGGACATGTAATGCAAGAACTGGTGAAACTTGCGAAGATTTAGAGCATGAAATACAGTAATTCCTTATTTAAAATTTAGATGCTTTTGCTCTAGCCAAAGAATATTTCGACAGGCCAGTTAACTCGCAATAATCTAATACCAAAATGTTAAAATGTTAATGTGAGCCCTAAATAAACGCCATCTTTTCGTGCATAAGGATTGTTCAGATAATTTAACCTCCTGTAATACTCTATAGACATAATATGAAATATGTTTTCTATTCCAATACCGGATTCCATGTAGGGAGATTTTCCTATAAGATTAAAATTGGAACCTTTATTATATTCAATGTTTAAATTGGTCATATCTCCCCAATAAGCGTTAAAAGAAAGCCTTTCACGCCAACCCAGTTTCTGAAGAAATGGAATTTTATCGAATATTGTCCCACCTAAATTTAACCTTGTATGGAGACTGATATATCTGTCAGATGCAAATTCGTATGGCGACATCGCATTAAATTGGTATTTACTCGATACATAATATTCATTCCCGGCAGGAATGTTCAAAAGCAGGTAAGGCAGGGTACCAAATATTTTGCCGGCTTCTATTTTATAATATAAAATACTTTTAGGAGGTAAGCGAAGACGTTGTTCAATGCCTATATCGATTTTTTGGAATTCAAACTGCGATTTTCCCTGTTCAATACCATAACTAAAATTGGCAGTTAGTATGGGTGAAAATGTGCCTAATTTTATGTTATCATAATTAAGAATGGTAGTTCGCTCATTATGTGCGTATCTTATTCCTACTGAAGCTTCCGTTACAGGTAACTTCTTTTGAAATACCGTATCGAAAATATTGTCTATTTCTGAGTTAATTGGCCGGTATTTAAAATCAAAAATAGGATTCAGTACTTTATAGCTGAGAGAACCTATTGCAGAAAAATTCTGTGTCAAATATTGTTCATGTTTTAGTATTGCCTGATCAATATACATTCTTGTATAAGGGATATTCTTTCGGAGTGATGTGTTGATAATATTGTCTTTATCCAATTCACCCTTCTGATCTATGATAAAATCATAGTCACTTGCGTAGCTTATAGTGGTTTTGGTAAAATGTACATTATTCCATACATATTTAATCCCCAACATGCCTTTTAGTTGCTGGTCTTTTGTTCCATAGGCACCATAACCAAACAAGTTCATTTTCTTACTAATACCCGGCATTGTCCAAAAGCCTATTCTAAACCGCCAACCTTCAATCGGGTTGCGGCTTATGAATGAAGTATAAGGTCCAAAACGTAACCGGTTCCCGGCATCCAAATAACCTGAACCGGCAAAGGCAACCAACTGTACATCACGCTGAAAAAGTTTGTTCTGTTTCAGCGTGTCTATCATTCTGTATATATTTTTTTCATGAATGGTAAGTGAATCAGACCTGTTTTGTGACCAGAATGATTCTGGTTTATCCCAATCGGTTGTTTGTTCCTTATTAATCTGGCTGCCAATAACGGCCGTTGGATCACTTATATTTAATTTTATCTTATCTGTTACTGTCGTATTTTTAATAAAAAATTTTACGCTCGATTTACTTTCCGGAACAGGCAGGCCCAACAATTCCAGTCCGCTCTCAAACTTTACTTCTGATGAAAATTTAAAAGGCATATACACCCATTTGTCAGTACTGCTATCATAGATTTGTTTATAATCCTCTATATACCTGATATCACTGACAAAATTCCGATTCGCATTTTTTGAGAGGTGCATATTCACTGTTTCTAAAGCAAACGTCTTCGTATTGATCCACATGTATCCATTGAAAGCTCTGTCATACGAACGGATTGGGGTAAACCTTATCTGTTGGATCGTATCACCATTTTCAATCAAAGTATCCCCCTGAAAATAATTATAATAGTTAAAGGCCTTATCGTTAAGGGGACTCACGTATGTTTGATCAAAAACCGGAATCCACTGATCATAAATATTTAAGTTGAAATAAAACCTGTCAAGCTTGCTGAGTATTTCATCAGTCTTTAAGCCTAAATTTTTTTTAGCTATAATATTCTCCCTGTCAATATCAGGAGAAACAGAGTGGTAATTATTAGCCAGCCTTTCTGTAAAATAAATGGGAAGCTCTTTATCGTTTTTTGCGCTGCTGTCTATACCTGCGTAAGTTTTCAGCATCATACTTTTTAAGCCGTTTCTTTTTGATTTTTGAAAATCAATATTATCTATGTCCAGCTCATTGCGGGTGTAGCGTTGGTAACTATAGCTGCGAAAACGGGACGGGTTATTATTTTCTTTATGTTCAATAACTTTTTCCATAAATGATTTCCCCGGCTTTTTAGAAATACCTACAACTACTTCCTGTAAAACATCAACTTTACTTTTCATCACTACTTTAATATTTTCAGTTTGCCCATGTTGAAGCTGCAAGAAAAATGTACTGAAACCTATAGTTGAAATTTCTAAACTGTCATGCCAAAAAGCTGTCGTAAAGTTAAAACTACCATTAGTTTTAGTTATAAAGTAGTAGTTACTTCCTATAAGGTGTATGGTAGCATTTTGTAAGGGCATGCCGGTTACACCTTCTGTTACTTTACCTGAAATCACATATCTGCTTTGCGAAAAACCGGTATTAACGAATGTAAGTAATATAATGGTTGATAATATTTTATTCATATACCATTTTAAATTAATTAAAATACAATGAAAATTGTCATTTTAATTTCATGTTTGCTTTAATTGCTTAATTGCCGATAAAAACCGGTTTGATTTATATAGACAACAATGGAACGTTAATTCTTGGTATCGTTCTATAAATAGACATCAGGTTATATTGAAATGGTTGGGTGTACTATTAATGTCAATTGTAAATTGAGATCAATCTTTCTTAGCTGATTGAGATTTAAAACAAGATTTGAAACAGAATTGATTCAGATTTAGGGGATAGGTTTATGCTTTCAATTTTAAAACAGACAGTACTTTACCCAACCATAATTGTATGTCTGTATATCTATGATAGAAAGTAATCACAATTTGCCGGATAGCCTCCCATTTATATTAAAAGGTTGTATTGCAGGAGACAGGGCATGCCAGTCTAAACTATATCATTTACATGCAGCTAAAATGATGGGGGTTTGTATGTGGTATGCCCGTAATCGAGAGGAAGCAGAAGAAATTTTACAGGATGGCTTTATCAGGGTATTTAAATATATACATACTTACAATGCCGGTGGATCTTTTGAAGGATGGATACGCAAAATAATGGTAAATGCCGCATTATTTAAATATAGAAATAAGTCTGCTTACCTGAAGATCGTAACTGAATTTAATGCTGATGAACATGATATACAGGCAGAAGCAACATTTGTATCCCGTTTTGATGAAAAAGAATTGATAAAGCTTGTACAAACGCTTCCTCCTTCCTATCGAATGGTATTTAACCTTTATGTATTTGAAGGGCTGAAACATCGTGAAATTGCTGCTTTATTACATGTTTCAGAAGGGACATCGAAAAGCAACCTGGCAGATGCAAGAAAAATATTGCAGGCGGCCTTAACGGTATCAAAAAAGGCAGTCTCATCCTAAAATAAACTATATATGGATAAAAATATACATGATATAGACAATATTTTTCACAAGGCTTATCAGCAATTTGAGGATGAACCTTCTGAAAGCGTATGGGAGAAATTAAACGCTCAACTTGACAAAGAAGATGCCGGTAAATATAAAAAGAGGTTTATTGGTTGGAAACGAGCGGCTATTTTATTATTGTTTTTGTTGAGTGGGATTGTTTTATATGAATCACAAAGTATTTTAAAAAAGAATGGAGCGGAGGGTTTTAATGCAAAAAACAAAATAGTAAAATCTGATTCCTCTTTTTATAATCATAAAAATACTCCCGAAACCCTTTTGATCAACACCTATACTAAACCCGGATATCCAAAACAAAACAGGGTAATTAATAATCATGTCGAAACAGACTCGCAATATTTTAAAGTATCAGGTTTGACCAAATCTGCTATTATAAATATTAGAAAAGACAGAAATAATAAAGCCCCTAAATTAATATCATTATCTGCCAGATTGCAAATTGATGATTATAATGGTCATTTAGAATCACAAATAAAAAAACAGAGAGAATTGAAGAGCCTAATAATTACCGGCGAAAAAAACAGACCGTTTCTTTCTAATATCGCTGATCTTGATTTAAAGTATGGTTATCCATTTAGTAAAAAAAATATTGATAAAATGCATGTTATTGATTCTGCCGTTAAAACTGCAATCGTCAAAGCTGAAACGGAAGACAGTAGTATTAAAAGCTTAGCAGCGATTCCTGCTCAACCCGCCGTTAGTATAAACCCTTCTGCCGCTAACAACAATAAGAAGACTTCAAAACTGTTTAAACCTTATTGGACACTGAGCGGATACTGTTCGTTGGATAAGAGTGAATTTAATCTTAATAATGATTTATCCGGTAATATTGGCGGTAGCCAAAATGAAAAAGAGCAAATAAATAATCGCGAAAAACATGCATTGTCATTTTCCACAGGCTTAATGGCTAACAGACAATTTACAAAACACTTTGGTTTTAAAACCGGTATTCTTTACTCCAATACATCTATTTCAATTGATCCTCAGGAAATATATGCGACCAGAGAGTCAGATGGCACTATCGGGTATATGTATATTACTTCATCAGGTTATGGTTTTGTAAAACCAAAATTTGGTTTGGCACCTGCTTTGGGTGATAGCCTGCAATCTTCCAATGCGCAGCAAAATCTGGAATCTTTCGGTATTCCGCTACAGATTTTATACAGGATAGATAAACGAAAATTTTCTTTTATGCCATCTGCAGGTATCAGCCTTAATTTCATTACCAAGGCAACTGTTCAAACCCAGGTAAAAGACGCTTTTAACAGTGAAGCTATCATGATTAATGGGCTAAACGGAATGAAGAAAATTTATTTGGGTTTTATAGCCGATATTAATTTTCAATATAACTATAATACCAGGTTGGCATTTAATTTATTGCCCACCCTCCGGTATGCCGTTACGTCTATCACACAAGGTAATGTGGTAAAAACCTACCCATATAGTATAGGGATCAGCGCAGGTATTACTTATAAATTTTTAAAATAACCCAACTATCTGCCTTTCATCTGTTGTCTTCATTATAAATGATTACCATGAAAAAAATTTTGTTTACACTATTTGTTATTACGTTATTGACAAGTTGTTCTAAAGAAGGCAAAACAGAGAGCGATGAATTGCAAAACCATTGCCCTGTCATAACTGCCTTATCAGTTCCGCCTAAAGTGCTGTCTGCTTTTCAAACATCTTATCCTAATGAAACAGCAATTATTTGGTTTCAAAAGGATACTATTGGCTACTGTGCCTATTTTATCAAACAGGGCAATCAAAGAAAGTTAGCAGAGTTTACCGCTTCAGGAGTATTTGTTTCTGAAAAATCCGATATTGACAATGATGGTAATTTTGAAGATTCTACAGCTGCTCCCGGATCAAAAACTACTACAACTACCACTGTTTGTGAATGCATTGTTCCGGAATAATTTTTCATCTTATCTGGTTTTATTTTAAGAGTAAATAATATATACTAACTAATTACACTGTTATTTCCCGACTGAAGTTCATTCGAATAACCATATTTTAATTTGCATTCCCAAGCATGAAGAAACTCATCAGCATATTGATCCCCGTTTATAACGAGGAAGGTAATATTCCTTCTATCACAAAAGCCGTTCAGGAAGTTTTTGAAGATCCCATTCATGATTTTGAAATCATTTTTGTGAATGATGGAAGTGCCGATAATAGTCTTTCTATCATCAAGCAAATAGTTGCATCACACAATAATATTTTCTACATTTCTTTTTCACGGAATTTTGGAAAAGATAATGCGCTGCTGGCAGGATTAAAATATGCCAAAGGCGATGCCATCATTACCATTGATGCAGATTTGCAACATCCACCCGAAATGATTCATGATATGTTGAAGTTATGGGAAGGGGGTAATGATGTTGTGTACACATATCGTGAAGATAAAAATGAACATGCCAGTAATTTTAACCAGTTCTCATCAAGAATGTTTTATAAGGTTGTCAATAATTTGTCGGATGTTGAAATGGAAGACGGTATTGCCGATTATCGTTTATTGGACAGGAAAGTGGTGAATGTTTTAAATAATATTCAGGAGGACAGGCCTTTTTTCCGCGGGCTGGTTAAATGGGTCGGCTTTCAGCAAAAAGGTATTCCGTACACGCCCAAACCACGTACCGAAGGTGTTACCAAATACAGCACCAAAGCCCTAACCAGACTGGCTTTGCAGGGAATTACCTCTTTCAGCGTAAAGCCACTTAATATTGCTATTTATTTAGGATTATCGTTTTCATTATTATCGCTTTTATACATTCCTTATGTGGCCATCAGTTTATATAAAGGGTATGCCATTTCGGGTTGGACATCCATCATTGTTACCATTGCTTTTTTTGGTGGATTACAATTAATGATATTGGGTATCTTAGGTATTTATTTAGGAAAACTATTTATGCAAAGCAAACAACGCCCACACTTCATTATCAAAGAATCAAACCTTTTATAAAATTGTTCGAAAGAAAATATGAGAGAAAACAAAACAAAGAATTGGTTTTTATCAGGTGAATTTTTGTACGATAAAACATTGGCAATTGTTCTGTGGTTTGGTTTGGCATTGGTTGCAGTGCTGCTTGATTTTTTTCATGAGAAAACAAATAACTACATCATCTTTAAACACGTTTACATCCATACACTGCAACATGTTAATCTTTATCTCGAATATCCCATAGAATATGTTGATGTAAATTTATACGGCCCGATTTTTAGTATGGTGATGGCACCATTTACATTCTTGCCCGATTGGTTAGGGATTATTTGCTGGGGAATGTTTAATACTTCTATTTTATATTTTGCCATCCGTAAATTACCCATTCAGGAAAAATGGCAAAATGCCATCATCATTTTATCGGCACACGAAATGATGAATGCCGCATCCTGGCTGCAAAGTAACCCGTTGATAGCCGCCTGTATCATTTTGGGGTTTGTTTTTATTCATGAAGGAAAAAATGTTTGGGCTCTGTTTTTTATTTTGCTCGGCACCTTCATTAAAATTTATGGCATTGTAGGCTTTGCGTTTTTCTTCTTTGCAAAAGATAAAATCAATTTTATTAAATGGAGCGTCATCTGGGGCATTGTATTTTTTGTGCTGCCCATGATCTTAGCACCACCTTCATTCATCATTCAATCATATAAAGATTGGTACGACGCTTTACATTTTAAAGCATTGAAGAATGTAAATCCCAACGACACAAACGACTATCAGGACATTTGTGTTATGGGAATGATCAGGCGAATTTTTAATTGGCCCGATTTCAAAAATATTTATATCACTATTCCCGC
>JAGWPQ010000507.1 GCA_028877045.1 Bacteroidota bacterium
CATATCAATCATTCGGTTCACTTCGATGAAAAACGAATTGAATTAATCAATGAACGAATGGCCACCGGTTATAAATTATTAAAAAAACACGGTGTAAAAACAACTGCCGAATTATTAAATATTAAAAATGATCTGGAACAAAAGCTGCAGGCTGTTTTGCATATCGATGATGCCATCATTGCAAAAGAAAAAGAAATGAATTCGTTATTGCATCAATCAGAAACCATCGCCGAAAAAATTTCTGCTGCCAGAAATAAACAAGCAAAACCTTTCGAACAAAAAGTAAACGAACTACTGGTGCAGGTTGGAATGCCAAATGCAAAAATAAAGACCGAAATAAAACTTGTTTCGTTAAACGAATTTGGAAAAGACTCGATAGAATTTTTATTCGATGCCAACAAAAGCAATCGCTTCGAACCTATCCGTAAAGTGGCAAGTGGGGGCGAATTAAGCCGTTTAATGCTTTGCATAAAATCGCTGGTGGCTCAATCCATCGATCTGCCAACAATGATCTTTGATGAGATCGATACGGGCATCAGCGGCGAAGCTGCCAAACAGGTTGGCATCATCATGAAAAATCTTTCGGCCAACCGTCAGATCATTTGCATCACACATCAGCCGCAAATTGCCGGAAAAGCAAATGCCCATTTCTTTGTGTACAAAGAAATTAAAAACGATGCGGTAAAAACCAATATCCGCTTATTGAATAATGATGAACGAATTACCACCATTGCACAAATGCTGAGCGGTGAAAAGCCTACTGCTGCTGCATTGGAGAATGCCAGAGAAATAATCATGAATTAATGCATCGAAAATAAATTTTAACAACCAAGCCTTATTAAATTGAAATATTTCATCAATTGCAGCTTTTTACAAGATTTTTTCCCTCAAATAAATAAAGCAACACAAGGTTTTCACAAATAAGCTATTTTTACCGCCATAAATCTTCAAATAAAAAAATCGGGTTATGTCATTTAATTTATTGAAAGGAAAGAAAGGTATCATCTTCGGTGCTTTAAATAATCAGTCTATCGCATGGAAAATTGCCGAAAAATGTTTCGAAGAAGGTGCTCAAATCGTATTAACCAATGCACCCGTTGCTTTGAGATTTGGCGAAATCAACGAGCTGGCCGAAAAACTTAATGCGCCTGTTATTCCGGCCGATGTTACCAGCATGAGCGATCTCTCTAACTTATTTACCAAATCTTTGGAACATTTTGGCGAGCCAATAGATTTTGTTTTACATAGTGTGGGCATGAGCATGAATGTGCGCAAAGGCAACCCTTACACCAATCTCGATCACGAATTAGAACATAAGACTTTAGATATTTCGGCCATGAGTTTGCACCGCGTTTGCCAAACAGCATTCCAGTTGGATGCTATGGCCGAGTGGGGTAGCATTGTTGGTCTCTCGTACATTGCCGCACAGCGTGTATTTCCCGATTACAGCGAAATGGCCGATACCAAAGCTTTGTTGGAAAGCATTGCCCGCAGTTTCGGTTATCATTACGGATTAAAAAAGAAAGTGCGTATCAATACCATTTCTCAATCGCCAACACGCACTACCGCAGGCAGTGGTGTAAAAGGTTTTGAAGGTTTTATTACTTATGCCGATAAAATGAGCCCGCTGGGAAATGCCAGTGCCGATGATTGCGCCAATTATTGCGTAACCTTATTCAGCGATCTGACAAGAATGGTTACCATGCAGAATTTGTTCCATGACGGCGGTTTTAGTTTTACCGGGCTTTCGCATGCAGTGATAGATCAAATGGAAAAATAATTTTTATTGCACGAATTTTATCGAATTACACGAATTAGAAAAAACTTATC
>JAGWPQ010000508.1 GCA_028877045.1 Bacteroidota bacterium
TATATAACCCGAGTATAACCAAGGTATGACCCGTGTATAACCCGACATATATAAGAGTCGGGTTATACACTGTTTATATGCGCTTTATTATTACATGATAAAATGGTTAGATTACAATCTGATAGCTATCAATCATACTTAAACTACTCATCCGCTACGGCAAGGGTAGCAGGTATATTAGCTTTTACAGGCAATATGGCAAGCTTACAGGTATATGTCGGAAAAGAGGTTTGGATAAAGTAATTATCCGTACAATAAGCTACTGTGTTGCTAAAAATTAAACCATACATTAATTCCGCCAACAGGTTAACTTAAATTTATTTAACGTGAATTCGGGATAACAATACAGAAGAAATGGAACACAGATGACACAGAAAAAACGGATGTTTCGGTGTTAATCTCTTGCCTGCGATGTTTTTATTCCAAAAAATATAACAGGATATTATCCTGTATCAAATAATTTTTAAATCAAAAAATAAAACATCTGTGATTATCCGTTTCATCAGCGTTATCTGTGTGCTATCTTTCGCTTGGTATCCCGAATTCACGTTATTTTACTGTTTTCAATTTTGGATAGTATTAAGTTATAATTCTTCTGTTCAATAAAGTTCCGAACGTACAAGAGTACAATTCTTCCACTGGAATAATCAGGGGGCAACAGGCAATGCCATTTGTTCTACGCTCAGTAAAAAATAATTAAAAATAAATTTGGCAGAACTAAATAATTTAGTAATTTGCATTCTAAATTTATTAGCCATGAGTTACGCCGGAAGAAATCTTCGTTACCTGCGCAAGTTGCGTGGATGGACACAGGAAGAATGTGCCAACAAATTAAAAGTAAAACGTTCTTTAATTGGTGCCTACGAAGAAGAACGTGCCGAACCTAAATTGGAAGTGCAGAAAATTTTGTGCGACATCTTTAAAATAAGTTTCGAAGACTTATTATTGAAAGATATGACCAATGTAAAATCTGCTAATTATCTGGAACAACGCCGCAAGGCAAAAATGAGCGAACCAACTGTTGCCGAAATTCAGTTTGTGCCCGTAAAAGCAGCAGCAGGTTATATGGCAGGCTATGCCGATCCTGATTTTCTGGATGAGCTGAACACTTTTACATTGCCTATGCTGGCTCCGGGACAATATCGTGCCTTTGAAATTTTGGGTGATAGCATGTTGCCTACACCAAGCGGCAGCGTGATCGTTGGCGAAAAAATTGAAGACCTTGAAGAAGTGAAGAACAGTAATACTTATGTGGTGTTGTCGAAGAGCGAAGGGGTGGTGTACAAACGCGTCATGAAAAATAACAGAACAAAAAATAAATTGACACTGATTAGCGATAATCCGCAGTACGAACCTTACCATGTAAATGCCGAAGATGTGCTGGAAGTTTGGAAAGCTGTGTATATCCTTCAAAAAGCAAATACGGTGCAGCGTTGGGATGTAAATCAACTGGCCGGTATGGTCAATAATCTGCAGGAACAGGTAACGAGTTTAAAAAAGAAAATGAATTAAAGTTTTTAAGTTTTATGTGTTAGTAAGTATTGCCCCGATTTCTATCGGGGCTTTTTATTTTTCAGTAACTGTAATAAATTGTAATGATGTGGAGACTAATAACATTCAAATAAAATAACGCAAATTATGTTGTTAATTATTACAATTTTCGTTACTTTATGAGGTTTAAATATTATTCATCAACCAAAAACTAAACTTATGGCATTCTCAGACGAACCAAACACCGCACCGGAATACGGTAGTTTGAAAACTTTGACAGTATTGACTTTTATCGGAAGCGCAATTGCACTTCTTGGTGGTGTTTATCAATTCATTAATGCGGAAAAGGGTGTTGAAAATATGGAAAAAGCAATGGCTAACCCTGACTTACCTGAATTTGCAAAAAAAATGATGACACCCGAAGCTTTAGAAGCTGCAAGAATTGCTGCCGCAAACAAATTACCTATTTTAATTTTAGGATTAATAGGTGTTGTATTATGCACAATGGGTGCTATGCAGATGCGTAAATTAAAACAACAGGGATATTATTTATGGCTGATAGGAGAAGTAGTTCCAGTATTGGCAAGTTTTATATTTATGGGAAGTGCTGCATTCGCAGGTGGTTTCATGGTGTATATTACTTACGGAATATTATTGTTGTTCATTATCCTCTACACGATGCAACGAAAATATTTGATCAATAAATAAAATAAGTTTCAATCATAAAAAAAGCAGATAATTTTTATCTGCTTTTTTATTGTACTTCTAAAGTAATTAGATGTTAAGCTCTTTCTCCCATTCCGTTATTAAAAAATCGGCATTTAATTTTTCATAACAGAGCTGTGCAGAGCTGATGCAATAGGCTGCACAGATGGTGCCTAACTGCATACATTTTATTACATCATAATTTTTCAGATACCCAAATAAATAACCTGCAAAAAAACTATCGCCTGCACCATTGGCATCAACTAATTTTAAGTTCTTTAATGCAGGTTGTTCGATCCATTCACCGCTTTTTGTTAATGCTGTTGCACCGTTTTTGCCATGCGTGCAAATGATGAGTTCTTTATTTTTGTTCAATAATTGTAGCATGGTCGTTTTATGATCGCTAAGATTATCCGAGCTCAAAAAAATATGATCGGCTGCATCAATAAATGGTTCGTGGTAGGGATTGCCATCATTGTAATCGTGCAGATCGGTCCAAACTTCTTTTTTATATTTTTTGATCAAAGGAATTAAAGGCAATGTGTATGGAATGATATTCAGTACAACAATATCGCAGTCTGCAATCTGTTGTTCTATCTTTTTCAAATCCAAAGCAACTTCATTTGATGATTGCGTGATGAACATAGAAATCCTTCCGCCATCGGCATCCATGATATTGATATGCCTTTCTGTTCCCTTCGGATCAACATCATAAATAAAATCTACAGCTTGTTCATTCAAAAATGCAATGATCTTTTTACCGTATTCATCATTTCCCAAAACAGAATGTAACGTATTGGGCACAGCAAGTTTTGTCAGGTTTAATGCTTTGCCTGCGCCTGTTGATCCTGTTGCTTCATTAAACGGAGCCACATGAATGGTTTGCGGGACGGGTTGCGGCAACTGCGGCAAATAAACAATATGATCGAATGTGGTGCCGCCGATGATAAAAATCTTTTTCACGAATTTATTTTTTGTGAAAGATACTTCGATTGATCGAATTTTATATTCGCTTGATGATGTATATCGGGTGAATAAATAAATTTTCTTTCAGCTTATTTTCTGCCACACAATTGATACTTTAGGATATTGAACTTCATTTCAAACTCATGATAGAAAAAATATTTCAGTTAAAGCAACATCATACAAACATCAAAACCGAAGTAGTTGCAGGATTAACAACCTTCTCTACCATGGCATATATTTTAGTGGTCAATCCTCTCATCTTATCTAAAACGGGGATGGATTTTAATGCAGTTGTTGTGTCTACCGCATTGGCGGCTGCCATTGGTTGTTTGATGATGGCATTGTATGCCAACCTGCCCATTGCGCAGGCACCGGGAATGGGATTGAATGCTTTTTTTGCTTACACCATTGTGTTGGGAATGGGCTACACATGGCAGTTTGCATTGACTGCAGTTTTTTTAGAAGGCATTTTATTTATTCTGCTTTCGTTGTTGAATGTACGTGAGGCTATCATCAACAGTATCCCGTTGAATTTAAAATATGCCATCTCAGTGGGCATCGGATTTTTTATTGCATTGATTGGTTTGGTAAATGCCGGCGTAATTGAAACGGGCATGATGCATATTGGCAATAATAAACTCGATGGAGTGATCGTGAAGTTGGGCGATATGAGATCGCATGCTGCAATCTTAGTTATTGTTGGTTTGTTGATGAGTGCAGTGTTGCTGTATAAAAAAGTGAATGCAGCATTATTGATAGGAATTTTAATTGCAACGATTGTTGGTATCCCGTTGGGGTTAACACATTTACCGGAAGGCGCAAAACTTGTAAGCCTGCCGCCATCGATTGCACCGGTATTTTTTAAAGTTGATTTTTCAAAAATATTTTCGTGGGATATGGCCATCATCTTATTCACGTTGTTAAGTGTGAATTTATTTGATACCGTTGGCACATTGATAGGTTGTTGTTCCGCAGCCGGATTATTGAAAGATGGAAATGTTCCTAATGTAAAAAAAGCATTATTGTCCGATGCCGTTGCTACAACTTCAGCCGGAATTCTGGGAACAAGTGTGATCAGTTGTTATATTGAAAGTGCCGCCGGCATTGCATCCGGTGGAAAAACAGGATTGACAACTTTTACTGTTGCCATCATGTTTTTACTGTCATTATTTTTTGCGCCTTTGTTTGCCATGATCCCTGCTGCAGCAACTTCTTCTGCATTAATTATTGTTGGATTATTGATGATGGCTGAAGTAAAGCATATTGATTTTTCAGATATCACTCATTCGCTGCCTGCGTTTTTGGCCATCATTATGATGCCGTTCACTTACAGTATTGCAGAAGGGATAAGTTTTGGAATGATCAGCTATGTGTTGTTGAAAATATTAACCGGCAGGTATAAAGAAGTAACAGTAGTGATGTATATTTTAGCTGCGTTATTTATTACAGGATTATTGTTGAAATGACATTAAGTGTTCTCTTTTCTTTCAGTGAACTTATCCAACCAGTGCAAAATAATTTCTTCCAGCCTCACTGATATTTTTTGTAATGAGTTTCCAACAGCATCCTGAACCTGTGGAATAGAAAATAATGTTTGTGCCCAGGTTTTATGAAATTCTGTTTTTGTTTTTTTGAATAATGAATGACGAAGCATTGACGGGAAATTATTTTTCAAATGATCCCAGTTCTGATCGAGTTCATTTTCTACCGCATCTTTTCTTTGACGAAGAGAAATGATCTCATTATTTAATTCATCCAAACCTGTGATATTATTTTTCTTCTTCTTCATTCGAATATTGTTTTATTAAAACCCTGATGATCGGATTGATAAACAATTTTTTTCGGAACAGTGTCAGCAGTAGAGCAATTAAAATGATGATACCTGTTGCTATTGCAAAACCCGCAGCATTACTATGCAGCAGTTCTCCGAACAGAAAACCAAATGTGATTCCTGCAAAAATAAAAATGAGAAATAATAAAAAAATAGAAATGATGAGCCAGATGATCAAACCGCTTATCTGCGAACCGGTTTTAATTAATTCTAATTTAAAAATGCTGATGCGAACTTCTACATATTCCTGCAGCAGTTTTTTATTGGTATTCAGGAATTCAAAAAGGTCTTGTTCCATCAACTTTTATTTTGTACTAAATTACGCATTTGTAATCTTTGGTAAGGGATAATATCAAGGGCATTCATTTCAACTAATTCACCGACTTTATATTGCCATCCGCTTTTTTTATGAAGTAGAGTTTTTTGTTTTCGAAGTAGTCGGTGTTGTAGGTTGATTTATTTATTACTGCTCTGATATCAAGATCATTGAATACTTTATAGCTCTTTTCTGATAAAAAATTCTCTATGTTATTTCCGTAAGTGATCAGCAATTTCGAAAAATGGTACATTGATTCAAATCCTTTGAAGGCCATGTCTGTCGGGCGTCCGGCATATTTTGTATTAAAGTTTGAAATAAATGCCTGTGCGAATTTATCTACTTTTGAAAAGTTGTATGGCGAAGAATAAATGATGTCAACGCCCTTGCAGTCGGGCTTATCAAGATCTTTTATCCCGTCCCAGTTGGGCATGCCAATCACAACAGCATTGTACGATGGGGATGCACTTACTGCACGTACCAACCGCAAACCAAAAGCTTCATTTATCGATCCGCAAATAATAATATTGTTTTTAGTGCTGTCTAAAACAGGCAACAGGTCTTTGGCGTTGAATGTGTCAATCAGTTCAGCAGTTTTTATTTTTAAAGGAATTGCAGGAGTCGATTTTGCAGTTTGATTAAATATGGATTGAATGAAATCTTCAACGGCACCTTTTTTTCTGACCATCACAATATTATTTATTGCATAATATTTCTGCATGAACTTGTACAACGCTTCGCAATGGGTTCTTAAAGTAGAATTGATGACAACAAAATATGGGTTGTTTACAATGCCGTCATCGTTTGGATATGTAGCAGAGATCAGCGGAATTTTTTTCTGCAGGGCAAAGTTTGCCAATAATCTTGTGTCAGAACGATTGGTGAATGATCCAATGATCAATGAAACATCATTCAGTTTATTTTGTTGAATAACAGATCCGATGTTTTCATTTTTATTTTTTGAATCGTAGATAGAAACATCAATGGGTGCGCCTTCCTGCTGTAACGAATCGATGGCCAGCATAACACCATTATAAAAATCCAGGCCGGGTAAAACAGATTTGGGAAGATTGGTAATGCCCGGTTTGTAAGTGTTGCCATCAAAAACCGAATCAAGATAAATAGGAGCGAACACTGCAATTTTAAATTGCTTTGTTTGCGTTTGCGCAAAAGAAAATATTGCGGTGCATGCAAAACAAAAAAATAAGAAAATGCGATGAATAAATTTCATAATCGATTTATTTCAAAGTTGTTCACTCTTTGTTCAATAAAGAACCAAACGTACAAATGTGCGACGCAACCGAAGCCGAGAAAGGGTTTGCAGCCGGTTACAAAAAATTATTCCCATTCAATTGTTGCCGGCGGCTTGCTGCTGATATCGTACACCACACGATTGATGCCGCGAACATTATTAATGATTTCGTTCGAAATATTTGCTAAAAATTCGTAAGGCAGGTGTGCCCAATCGGCTGTCATGCCGTCAACTGAAGTTACAGCACGCAATGCAACAGTGAATTCATACGTTCTTTCGTCGCCCATTACACCAACACTTTTAACCGGCAATAAAATGGTGCCAGCCTGCCAAACTTTATTATACAAACCGGCTTCTTTTAAACCGTTGATATAAATAGCATCGGCTTCCTGCAGCAGATGCACTTTTTCTTTGGTGATATCACCCAAAATCCGGATGGCTAAACCGGGGCCCGGAAAAGGATGGCGGTTGATCATGTCGGCGGGGATACCTAATTCCAAACCAACTTTTCGAACTTCATCCTTAAATAAATACCGAAGCGGTTCAACCAAATTTAAATGCATCGTATCCGGCAATCCGCCAACATTGTGATGCGATTTAATGGTTTGCGAAGGACCGTGCACACTAACACTTTCGATCACATCGGGATAGATAGTTCCCTGACCTAAAAATTGTACACCTTCCACTTTTTTTGCTTCCTGCTGAAACACATCAATAAATAATTTGCCGATTATTTTTCTTTTTGTTTCAGGATCACTATGGCCGGCAAGCTCTTTATAAAATAATTCTTTTGCATCGATGCCGGTAACATTTAAATCTAATTGCTTGTATGTTTCTAAAACTTTTTCAAATTCATTTTTGCGCAATACGCCGTTATCAACAAAAATGCCGTGCAGGTTTTTGCCAATCGCTTTGCTGATAAGGGTTGCAGCCACTGTACTATCAACACCGCCACTCAATGCCATGATAACCTGCGCATCGCCGATCTGTTTTTTTAATTGTTCAACTGTTTCATGAACAAACGATGCCGGTGTCCAGTTTTGCGTACAACCGCAAATATTGACAAGAAAATTTTTAATTATTTTTTTCCCTTCGGTCGAATGATACACTTCTGGATGAAATTGTAAACCATAAAGAGGATATGTGCTGTTTGATGTCTGATTTTTTTCTCCCGACTCCCGACTTCCGACTTCCGACTTTTTAAACGCAGCAACGGGAATACTTTCGGTAGTTGCCAAAATTTCAAATCCATCGGGTAGTGTAACGATCGAATCGCTGTGGCTCATCCAAACCTGTGAATGATTGGTTACATTACTTATCAAAATATCGTCTTTTATTTTATCCAGTTTTGCACGACCATATTCGCGTTTATTGCTTTTATCAACCCTTCCGCCAAACTCTTTTGCGGTTAATTGGGCGCCATAACAAACACCGAGAACCGGTAATTTTTCGATGAATGAAGTAATATCAACCGTTGGGGCATTTTCTTCATTCACACTAAAAGGAGAGCCGCTAAGAATAATTCCTTTTAAATTATTATCGATCGAAAACGATTTATGATATGGAATGATTTCGCAATATACATTTGCTTCTCTTACAGCACGGGCAATGAGTTGCGTGTATTGGCTGCCAAAGTCGAGGATGAGAATTTTTTCAGTCATGCGCAAAAGTAAAAGAATTATACTGA
>JAGWPQ010000509.1 GCA_028877045.1 Bacteroidota bacterium
AAATGAAAGATGGGGGCATCATTTGGGCAAGAAAAGAAGGACAAACAATTTTTTATTCATTAAAGCCGGAACATTTAAAAATGCTTCGCTCTTTGTTTAAATATGTCAATGAATTGAATGCAAAAATGGAGTTAGTATAAATACGCTAATTAATATAAACTGTATTAAACTATTTTACTATCACACAACAATTACTAAAATGTAATTGGAAGGATTTTATTTATTGTTAAAAAAATAAATTATATGGACACTACAAAAAAAACATCAAAGAAGAGACTCTACGCGGCCGTTGCAGGTACGGTATTAGCAGCATTGTGTTGTGCCACTCCAATACTTGTTCTTACATTGGGTGCTATTGGCTTAGGTGTCTTTACGCCTTATCTGTATTATGTTTTAATGCCAGCGCTGATTATATTAATTATGGTTGTCTGGGTTTCGTATGACCGTTATAAAAAGGCTTGCTCCAAGTGCGAAATGATAACAGATAAATTTAATAATCTTCATTAATAAAAAGAAAAAAATGAATCATCAAAATCCTTCTGCAAAAGCAGAAAAATCGTCAAAAGGAATTTTAGGAGCCGGGCTATTAACTGCCTTTGCGGCCTCATTATGTTGCATTACTCCGGTACTGGCTTTATTCAGCGGCGCTACGGGCATAGCATCCACTTTTTCGTGGATGGAACCGTATCGGCCTTATTTATTAGGGATTACAGTTGTTGTGTTGGGCTTTGCATGGTATCAGAAAATTAAGCCAATAAAAAAGGACGAAGTTGCGTGTGACTGTGAAGAAGATAAACCATCTTTCTGGCAGGGCAAGACTTTTCTGGGAATAGTGACCGTTTTAGCTTTTCTGCTGATGGCATTTCCAAAATATTCCTACATTTTTTACCCTAAGATCGAAAAGAAAGAAGTAATAGTAATTGATAAAAATAATATCCAGGAAGTTAAACTGAATATTAATGGGATGGATTGTGAAGCTTGTACCCATTCAATTAATAATGCACTATCAAAGCTACCAGGTGTATTGGAATATAAAACTGAATATGAGAAAGGTGCAAGTACTGTAAAATTTGATAACAGTAAAATCAACAAAGAAAATATTATTAAAGTAATTGATGCAACAGGTTATAAGGTTTCGGGTAGTGAGATTTCAATTACAAATCCCCCTCACGGACAGGCAGGGCATATTTGTGGCCCAAATGGCTGCAAATGATTTTCTTGCTTTTCAAAAAAAATGCTCTGTATTCTTTAGTTGAACAGTTGAATATTTTTCAATCAAAAAAGTAGAGCAAATAACCTACCGAAGATTATAGAGGCAATAGGTTATAAAGCAGAATCTAGAAATAAAAAAAAATAGAAAATGAGTAACGAAAAAACAAGTTTCAATATAACGGGCATGACCTGTGAACATTGTGCAATTAGTATTGAAAAACTACTAATAAAAAACGAAGGTGTTACAGAAGCAAAAATTAATTATCAAACCGGCAGTTGCGAATGTTCTTTTGACTCTTCGAAAATAAATACTGAAGAAATTGCGGATATAATTAACAGCACTAAAAATTACAAGGTAAACTCTTTTTTAAATAATGTGAATACAAGTTCCGGTAGAAATCAATTTGATTTAATCATTATTGGAGGTGGCTCTGCTGCATTTTCAGCAGCCATTAAAGCCAATGAAATTGGCTTAACTACACTGATGGTAAATGCCGGGTTAGATTTTGGCGGCACCTGTGTAAATGTAGGCTGTGTACCTTCGAAAACGCTTATCCGTGCTGCTGAAACAGCTTATCATGCATCACATTCCAACTTTGCGGGCATAAAACCCAAAGGGGTTGATATTGATTTTGCAAAAGTGATAAAAGATAAAAAACAATTGGTGAAAACCCTGCAGCAAAAAAAATACATGGATGTGGTTAGTGATTTTGAAAACCTTCAATTAATTGAAGGGTGGGCAGAGTTTGTTGATGATAGAACTATTTTAGTAAATGGCAAGGACAAATACACTGCCATTGAATTCATCATTGCAACAGGAGCAACTACCAACGTACCCGATATTGAAGGGCTTAAAGAAATTGGGTATCTCACCAATGTATCGCTGTTTGACCTGGAAGAACAGCCACAAAGCATCACCATCATGGGAGCAGGATATATTGGATTGGAAATTGCAATGGCTTATAACCGTCTTGGCACAAAAGTCCGTATCATAGAATTTACCGACCGCGTATTGCGAACTCAAACACCTGATATCAGCGAGGAAATAGAAATGCACATGAAGAATGAAGGGATTGAAATTCTTCCCAACTTCCGTGCTGTGAAATTTGAAAAGGAAGGCCGCAACACGATAATTCATTGCAAATGTCCGGATGGTTCATTTACTAAAATTGTGGAGTCTGGTAAAGTGGTAGTAGCATCCGGTACAAAACCTAACACACAAAAACTCGGATTGAATAAAATCGGATTGCAGCTTACCAAAAGCGGACATATACAGGTAAATGAATTGATGGAAACAAATCTGCAAAATATTTATGCAGTGGGCGATGTGGCCAATACCCCTGCATTCGTTTATACCGCAGCTTATGAGGGAAAAATTGCTGTGGAAAATGCATTTACCGGTAGTGATTTGAAAACAGATTATTCATCATTGCCATGGGTT
>JAGWPQ010000510.1 GCA_028877045.1 Bacteroidota bacterium
AGTAATACAAGCAGTTTGCCCGAAATAGGCGGCAGTGCTGCATTGTACGCCGATCCAACCGATGCTGATGCCATTGCCAAACAAATGTTGCAATTATATAAAGACGAATCGTTGCGCAACAAATTAATTGAGGAAGGAAAATTTCAGGCAGCAAAATTTAGTTGGGATAAAACAGCTGAGTTGATGTGGGAGGTAATTGAAAAAACTAAAATCTAAAAAAAAGAAAAACTAAATCATTTACTGTAATGTCAGGAGCTTGTCGAAACCTTTTATTATTGCAACATCAATTCGTGTAATCAAAAACGATGAATATCGGGCTGTAATTGTTTCATCTTACATTTGCAATTCAACAATAACTTAAAAATAAAATTTCAATGCATACCTCAACCATTAAAATTGATGTTCATTTAGATAAGGATAAAGTGCCGAAAAAAATTAATTGGTCGGCATCGGACAGTACTGCTACTGATTTCCAGGATGCAAAAGCAATGATGGTTGCTTTTTGGGATGGCGCCGAAAAGAGTGCCTTGCGTGTTGATCTGTGGACCAATGAAATGATGGTGGATGAAATGGCCGATTTTTATTATCAGGCATTTATGGGCATGGCCGAATCGTACGATCGTGCAACGCATGATGAAATTTTGGTGAACGATATCAGAACATTTGCAAAATCGTTCTATCAAAAATTCAAAGAATTGCAAATGAAAGAAAATAAAATTTAGTTAACCGTTCAATAAAAAATTAAGTTATGAGTCTCGAAACACAAATAATGGATCTGATGAAAGATGCCATGAAAGCCAAAGATGAAGCAGGTTTGCGTGGATTGCGTGCCATCAAAGCTGAAATCATTAAAGCTAAGACAGAACCCGGTGCCAATGGACAGATCAGTGAAGATGGCGAATTAAAATTGCTGCAGAAATTAGTGAAGCAACGCAGAGATTCGTTGGAAATATTTGAAAAACAAAATCGCGAAGACCTTGCCGTAAAAGAAAGAGAAGAGATTGCTGTGATAGAAAAATTTCTTCCCAAACAATTTTCTGAAGCAGAATTAAAAGATGCCATCGCAAAAATTATTTCCGAAACAGGTGCAGCATCTCCGGCCGATATGGGAAAAGTAATGGGCGTTGCAACAAAGCAATTGGCAGGAAAAGCAGATGGCAAAGCTATTTCGGCGGTTGTGAAACAATTATTAGTGAAAAACTAAAATCTAAAAAAAGAAAAACTAAATCGTTTAACGAAATGCCGGGTTGAGCTTGTCGAAACTTATTTTATGATCGCAAACTCAATTCGTAAAAATTCTGTGATTAAATTTTACGTTCGACATGGATGCCATGAAAACGGAACGCTGAAGTGAGCAATTCTTTCACTGAAAGAATTGAGACAACAGGCGATGCCATGAAAAACAATTGCCGGTAAAATAAAAATAATTGCATAAAAATGGTAATTGATATTATATTCTGCATTTTAATGTTGATGGCTGTATTTAAAGGATACAGTCGTGGTTTTATTGCCGCGATTTTTTCTTTTGTTGCCATTATCATTGCATTGGCTGCTGCATTAAAATTATCGGCAATTGTGGCCGGATGGTTGCAACACAGCACCAATATTGCGGCTAAGTGGTTGCCGTTTTTATCTTTTATAATTGTGATGATCGGATGCATAATCATCATCAAATTAACTGCTGCCATCATTCAGAAAAGTGCCGAATTTTTAATGATGGGATGGATAAACAAGCTGGGTGGAATCGTTTTTTATGCGCTGATCTATGCTGCAATTTTCAGCATTATACTTTTTTATGCCGATAAGCTTCATTTGCTGAAACAACAAACCTTCAGTGAATCGAAAGTATATTCATTTACAGAACCGCTTGGTGTAAAAATCATCGATGGCCTTGCGAAGATCATTCCGTTTTTTAAAGATATGTTTACCGAACTTGAAACGTTTTTTGATTCGGTTGGAAAAGCAATGAAATAGTTTTTCGAAGCGCAATAATTTTATATAAATACCTTAACTTTATTTGAAGCTATGTTACTTCTTGATTAACATATGCCTGCAATTAAACTTTTTTATCAGTAAATTGCTTTTATTTGTAACACTACTTTACTGCTTGCATAAGAAATTAGATTATGGAATATCAAATTAAACAGCACGATAAATTTAAATTCCTCGAGGAAGGTGAAGGTGAACCCCTAATATTATTACATGGGCTGTTTGGCGCACTCAGCAATTTCGAATATTTGATCGAATATTTTCGCAGTACACATAAAGTTGTGGTTCCGTTATTGCCGTTGTTTGAATTAGATATTTTTCATACCACAGTTAGCGGACTGGCAAAACATGTTCAAAAATTTATTGAAGTAAGAGAATACGAAAACATTCATCTGTTGGGTAATTCATTAGGCGGGCATGTTGCATTGGTGTATGTGCTGAAACATCCCGAAAAAATAAAATCGTTGATCCTTACCGGAAGTTCGGGTTTGTTTGAAAACGGTATGGGA
>JAGWPQ010000511.1 GCA_028877045.1 Bacteroidota bacterium
ATATATTAGAATCAATGTTCGGAATGTTCAAAAACAGAAAAGCCTCAAATCCGCTGCACGGCGCAACCCCCTTTGCTTTATATCTCCCATTGCTTACTAAAACCAACACAGGTAAACTGGGCATTAATTGTAATTTAAAAGAGGCACTGGAAGGGGTACTGATTAGCGATTTAAAAAGTTGGAATAAAAATATTTAATCGAAAATCAGGTGGCCAAAAGATGCAAAATATTTAATAATAAAAATTAATATAATTAAGTTTTGGACACCCTACCCGGCGGGGTGCCTGCCTGCCGGCAAAGGCAGGTTTTCACAAGCGGATTTAATAACATAATGCAACTTTTATTAATCATCCCTGCACATGCTCTATAAAACCAAAATCATCCTTCCCTGTTTCATAAAACTTAGCCGAAGAATATGTATAGGTTTCTGCTAAAATAATCAATCAAATCTTTACTGTTACCAGCAAGCTTGTTCCTTTACCGATTTGACTCAAGCAGGTTTAGCTCAAATAAAAGTAGATGCATTCACAAGTGGTGTCAAAAAGATTGTAATTAATTCTTTGTTGAAAATAGTTGACAAATTAATTTAAGTAAATAATTTTGTTATTAAAAGTACTTAATAGTTATAATCATCAAACTGCCACATCTATGATGTGGCAGTTTGATGTGAGCAACAGACACAAAAAAGTCTTATTTTCTTAAGGTTATTGACAAAAAGTGGTCATACATTTTTGATAAAAAGATTTTATTCGTCCCTAAGATTGGCAGTTTTCTCTAACTTTTCCTGGTTGATGATTTTTATTTTTTTACCATCTAATTCAATTATTTTATCGCGATTAAATTCCGATAATAACCGAATAGCGGATTCTGTTGCAATACCAATCAAATTAGCAATATCTTCTCTCAATAAATGGGTATTTAATGTAATTCCATCTTTCTCGAAACCGTATGTTTCTTTAATAGTCAATAAAATTTCTGCTAATCTTTCACGAATAGATTTTTGCGCAAGATGAATCATTTTCATTTCTGTTTTATGTAACTCATCAGCCAATAATTTCATCATCTCAAAAGTAATAGCTGCATCATTTTTTAAAATATGAATAAACAATTCTTTTGGGATAAAACAAATTTTACTGTCCACTAACGCAACTGCGGTGGCACCATATCTTTCTTCACTTAATAATGCCCTGTACCCGACAATGTCTCCTCCTTTTAATAAACGGGTAATCTGTTCTTTACCATCATCGCCTAAATGCGTAAGTTTAACTTGACCGCTATTGATACAGAAAACACCAAATGGATATGAGCCTTCATTAAAGATAGTTTGTCCTTTTTTAAAAGTATTTGAAACTATTTTACTTGATATCTCATTCAAATGCTCACTCTTAGAATTGCAAAATATAGAAGCATTTTTCTGGCCACAAATTTGGCAAACAGGACTTATTTCGTGATTGGGGTTTTTATTTACCATAATTTCAGGTTTAATGTCTAATGTTTTTGAATCCCGATAAATATAGATTAAAAGAAAAAAAATGAAATTATTAACGACTTTATATATGAACTGATAAATCTTCGCCGAAAAATAGCTGGTCAGTTTACTTCGGACTCAGGCAGTCAATTTAATCAGTACAGGCAAACTTATCAATGATTAAAGGAATTTATTGTCAATGGAGAGGAAGTTTCAAACAATGGGTCATTTTATGATACCATTCTTTAAACAGGTGTTTTTACTCTGTCAACTTCTATCTTAAAATAGGTTCAAAAGAAAATTAAGGTTCTACAATAAAAAACTCAAATGTTTTTCAACTTCTAGGCTTAATTTTTTTTGATACTACTTATAACATTTGTAATAAATGTAAAATATGGATTATTAATTTATTTTTCTAAATGCTATTAAAATTTTGC
>JAGWPQ010000512.1 GCA_028877045.1 Bacteroidota bacterium
AAAATCACAATCTGGCAGCAATGAATATGGAATAAAGTAAGCTTCATCCCTGTTGTTTATCTATTGAAGCATAAAAACAACAAGGCCGGAATAGGGTTGTAAATACAAAATAGGGAATCAAATCAAGCAAATAACGATAAAATTTAGATATTATGCTGATAACCGGTTCGCTGAAGCGTATCTCTTTATCTTTGTCGCATGGCAAAAGTTTTTTTAAGGCGAAAAATTGCGAACCGTGTTTTTAACGGACATCCGTGGATTTTTAATAATGAAGTTGAGAAAGTGGTGGGCGAAGTAAGCCCGGGTGATACCGTTGATGTTTTTTATAATGATGAAAAATTTTGCGGACGCGGCTATATCAACCCTAAATCGCAGATCCTTGTTCGGTTATTGACGAGAAAAAAAGAAGAGATCAATGAGCAGTTTTTTTATAACAGGATCCTGCATGAATGGCAATATCGTCAAAAAATTGGCTACACCGAAAATTGCAGATTGATATTTGGCGAAGCCGATGAAATGCCTGCACTCATCATCGATAAGTTTAATGATTATTTTGTTATTCAAACATTGGCCTTTGGCATTGATGTCTGGAAACCAGCCATCGTAAAGGCTTTGCAACAGATATTCAATCCCAAAGGAATTTACGAACGCAATGATGTTCCGGTCAGAGAATTGGAAGGATTACCACAGACAAAAGGATTTTTATCGGCGCCATTCGATACAAATATTATTATTAATGAAAATGGATTGAAGTTTCATGTTGATATTGAGAACGGACAAAAGACCGGTTATTTTTTAGACCAGCAGGATAATAGAAAAGCCATCCAGCATATTGTAAAAGGTGCCGATGTGCTTGGCGCATTTACTTATACCGGAACATTCGAAATTCATGCAGCGCATTATGGTGCAAAATCTGTTCTGGGATTAGATATCAGCGAAAACGCCGTTGCACAGGCCACCAAAAATGCAGCATTGAACGGACTGGATCATATTTGCAAGTTTGAAGCGATGAATGCATTTGATGTTTTGAAACAGTGGGGAAAGGACGGCAGGCAGTATGATGTCGTAATGCTTGACCCGCCTGCATTTACAAAAAGCCGTGAAAATATTCAGAAAGCTATTACAGGCTATAAAGAAATTAATTTGCGTGGCATGAAATTAATTAAGAACGGTGGTTTTTTAGTTACATCGAGCTGTACCAATCTGGTGCATCCCGAACTATTTTTACAAACCATCGAGATGGCTGCAAAGGATGCCAGAAAAAAATTAAGACAAGTTACCTTTCAGGCACAGGCAAGTGATCATCCGATCATTTGGGGAATGGAAAATACTAACTATTTAAAGTTTTTAATTGTGGAAGTGTGTGATAAATAGATGATGATTCGAGACACAAGGTTCAAGATTCAAGACACAAGATTCAAGGTTCAGGTTGGGCAGGATTTGTAATCCTGTTCGGCGAGTTTTGGATTTGCTAATTCAATAAAAAAATTACAAAAAAAGAGTCGGCATCTGAAAGATGGCTGACTCTTTTTTTGCTCCTCAAGGAACAGAACGTACAATAGTGCGACGCAACAGGTGATGCCACTCGTACAGAACGCTGGTAACAAAATTATTTTACTACCTGAAACTTGCCCGATTCGATAATGGCACCGGTTTTATCGCGGATCTGGAAAATATATAATCCGCGTAAATAATTATCCAATTGAACAGAAAGCTTGCTGCTGTTGACTTGCAGCTCATTCATCTTTTTGCCGAGGAAATTATAAATATGGAGAGAGTAACTTGCTTTTTCGAAATTTGAAGGGAACTCGAAATAAATAACTGATGTTGCAGGATTGGGATAAAACTGTACTGTTCTTGTTTGATCTAATGGCAATTCATTATGTGATACAACAGTAAAACTGCTGATCAGCATGATGGAAACCATTAAAAAAATAGAGTAAAGTTTTTTCATCTTTTTAACTTAAACATAAAGTTATAAAAATAAGATGACTTAAATGCCGTTTTCGCTTACTTACAAAACGAAAAAAGATGCGCTGCAATTGTGCAACGCATCTTTTTAAGCTGAAAATAGGTTGTTTAAAGACTTTTTAATGTTTCCTGGATAGCGCCAAAGTTGGGCAGATCGCCTGCACTTTCCAATACTTCGGCATAACGAACAATACCATCCTTATCTACTACAAATGCCGAACGTTTCGCAACACCTTTCATATCCAGTACAAATGTTTCGTACAAAGCACCATAAGATGCAGCAACATTTTTATTGAAATCACTCAACAAAGGAAAATTTAGTTTTTGCTCTTCTTTAAATTTTCCTAAAGAAAAAGGAGAATCAACCGAAATGCCAAATACTTTTGCATTGCTGTTGTTATACACAGCAATATTATCGCGGATATTACACAACTCGGTTGTGCAAACACCTGTAAATGCCAATGGAAAAAATAACAATAAAACGTTCTGACCTTTTTGTTCGGATAATGTTACCTTATTTTTTTCTGTATCTACTAAAGTAAAATCCGGTGCTGCTTGTCCAACTTGAATATTCATGATTTTTTTATTTTAAGGATGCAAAATAGTTTACCGCGTTAATTTTAAAAAATAATTTATTAAAACATTGCAGTTTCAATGATAACAATTAGTTTGGCATATTGTTGTACATCTTTAAACCAAAATTTGACTTATGAAAAAGTACATTGTTGAATTTATCGGCACATTTTTTTTAGTGCTTGCAGTTTGTATGGCAGGAAGCAAAGCAGGTGAAATGGCACCTCTTGCTATTGGTGCTACATTGATGGTGATGATCTTTGCAGGAGGCCATGTATCGGGCGGACATTTTAATCCTGCAGTTACATTAGCCGTTTTTATTCGCGGAAAATGTGATGCAACTGACACATTTTTTTATTGGGTATTTCAAATTGCCGGAGGCGTTGTGGCCGGATTACTTGCATCAAAATATTTTGATTATATGGCTGTTGCTGCTTCACCCGATTCATCTATGAAAGCATTGGTTGCAGAAATAATCGGAACATTTGCGTTAGCTTATGTTGTACTGAATGTTGCCACCGCAACTAAAACTTCGGGCAATAGTTTTTATGGCTTGGCCATTGGTTTTACAGTTACTGCCATGGCTTATACTTTAGGTCCGGTGAGTATGGGCGCTTTTAATCCTGCAGTTGCAGTCGGTGCAGGTGTATTCGGTGCATTTGCATGGAACACGATCTGGATATATCTTATAGGATGCTTGTTGGGCGGTGCTTTGGCAGGTATCACTTACAGATTTATTATTAAGCCCGATGAAGAATGATAAAATATTTTTCAATAAAAAAGAGCAACAATTGATTGCTCTTTTTTTATTGAATGAAGTTTTCGTAAGCTCTTTTATTCCAATACAAATAATTTTTATTTTCTTGTTTTGTTCCTATCAACATTGAATGAATAAAACCATTTCGTTCAACCTGAACAGTATGAAAAATTTTCTTTTCGGGATTATCAACTAAAAAGAAATTGATTTGACTATTTGCTGAATATTGAACGACGCTATCATTTCTGACAACTTTAAAAGTAAATTTATCAGATAGATCTTTCATCATTAATTTACTCCGGTACCAGGTACCTCCTGTAGGCGAAACCAGGGGCTTTCCGTTATAGACAACAACACTATCATTGTAAGCAAAAACTGTTAAATGATGAAAAGATGTAGCTTTTAACCAATCAATTATTTTTTCCTTAAATGTTGAATCGTATCCGTAATCGCTGTCTAAAAAACTAATCCGGTCAATGTAATCAGGAATTTGTTTTTGTGATTGAATAAATCCAAACACAAAAGCGCCACCGCCGCTATGACTGTTTAAATGCAACGAATATACTTGAACGGCAGATACTTTAATAATTGTATCAACAATTGATGAAATAATAGTTGTATAATTTTCGTGATTTTTTTTCCATTGCGGCCAAGATTTTAAATCATTTTCAAGATAAACAACAACAATGTTTTCATAGTTAATTTTATTACGTACAAATCTTGTTTGTGCGGCAATATGTTGAATATCGAAATGCCAATCGTCGCCGGCCTTTAATTGCTTACCCATTGTTTGAGCCGTGGTATTGCCATTGGGCAAAGCAAATAAAACCAGTTGTGTTTTATTCTTTGATGAAAAGTTTTTAGGATAATCAACGGTAATGGTTACATCGCTTCGAAAACGAAAAGAAAAAACAGAATCTGCAGAAGCAAACAAAACATTGTTCATCATCAAAATAAAAATTATGATGATAGTTTGTTTCATTTTATGCAGTTAATAATTTGATGCAATGTTCTAAACTTTTTTGCCAGTCAATCAGTTCAACACCAAAATCATCTGCAATCTCATGCGTATCCATCGCAGAATAAAACGGACGCCTGGCAGGTGTAGGATATTCGGTTGAAGGAACGGGTAACACTTTACAATTCAATCCTGACAAGGTTTTTATCGCAACAGCAAAATCGTACCATGAAATAATTCCCTTGTTGGTATAATGATAAATTCCATAATGCACATTGCCTGAATGCAATTGTTGTATGACCTGTAGAATAGCAGCAGCCAAATCGGCTGCATAAGTTGGTGAGCCCACCTGATCGTTCACCACTTTTATTTCTTCTTTTTCATTCATCAGTCGCAACATGGTCTTCACAAAATTGGCAGCATGTGTACTGTACACCCAGGCGGTACGAATTACAATTGTTTTATTCCAATTTTCCAAAGCTAATTTTTCGCTCAGGAATTTTGTATAGCCGTAATAATTGATCGGATTGGTCTGCTGATCGGTTGTGTATGGCTTTGTACCATTCCCATCAAAAACATAATCGGTGGAAATGGTTATCAACGGGCAATTGATCTTTGCACATTCTTTTGCAATAACACCTGTGGATTCTGCATTTATTTTATACGCCAACTCCTGCAAAATTTCTGCTTTATCAACTGCCGTAAAAGCAGCGCAGTGAATAAAATATTGCGGTTGATATTGTTTAAAAAAATCAGGAATTGTTTCGGGCTTACTTAAATCCAATTCATCAACATCAACAAAAACAAAATCAAATAAATGATTTAGTTTATTACTGATTTGACTGATTTCCCAACCAAGTTGTCCGTTCTTACCTGTAACAACAATTAATGATTTTGACATACAATCTGATTTATAAAACACATTTTACAGCAACAACAAATTATTTATTGCTTACAAATTCTTTGGGCTGTTTATACAATTCTTCTTTAGACAATGATTTAAAATATTCATAGGTTCTTTTTAAACCTTCTGCCCTGTCAATCTTTGGTTCCCATCCCAAAATTTCTTTTGCCTTTGTAATATCAGGCTGACGTTGTTTAGGATCATCAACGGGCAATGGTTTGTATGCAATCTTTACAGATGAACCTGTTAATTT
>JAGWPQ010000513.1 GCA_028877045.1 Bacteroidota bacterium
AGGCAGATAACAACGGTAAATTAATTGCTGAAGAATTAGAAAAAGAAATTGCAGCATCAATTAAAAGAAATGAAAAACCATTTTTTGTTGCTGCCACTTGTGCCACAACTTTGTTAGGTGCATACGATCCGATAGATGAAATGGCTATAGTTTGTAAAAAATATAATATTTGGTTGCATGCGGATGGCTCTTTTGGCGGTTCGGTAATATTAAGTGATGAACATCGGCATTTAATGAAAGGAATTGAAAAAACGGATTCGTTTGCATGGAATCCGCATAAACTCATGAACATACCTTTAATTTGTTCTGCTTTGTTGGTTAAAAACAAGGGAACATTGCAGCATAATATAACCGACATCAATACTGATTATATATTTCATGATATTGATGCAATAGAAGATTTGGGAAAGAAATCGATTCAATGCGGACGCAGGGTTGATGCTGTAAAACTTTGGTTTGCCTGGAAATATTTTGGGCTGGTAGGATATAAAAAGCGTATTGATAATTTATATGCAGTAGCAGTTTATGCCGAATTAAAAGTTACAGAACATTCCCGCTTAGAATTACTTGTGCCGCGTCAATCATTTTCTATTTGTTTCAGGTATATACCCAAAAATGAGACCGATTTAAATCAATTCAATTTAAAGCTAAGAGAAGCGCTTAGGAAAAGCGGAAAATCGATAGTTAACTACGGATACATTAATAAGATATTAGCAATACGTTTGATTACTGCAAACAATGAATTAGAATTTTCGGATATTGATTTGTTTTTTGAGAACTTAATATCGGAAGCTGAAAAACTTGAAAATTAAAATTTTGATTTGTTTTTGATCAATACTTTAATAACACTATCAATAAAATAATAGGTAATAATAAATGTACAAAGAACTTCTCACAAATTTTATTAGAAACAACTTACCTGTATCAAAGCAAATACTTGATAATATTGCTGAGCATTTTGAAGAAAGGGTTTTTAATAAAAATGATTACTTCCTTAAAGAAGGTAAAATAAGTAACGACTATTTGTTTTTGGAAGAAGGTTTTATGCGGGCATTTACTTTTGATGTAAATGGTAATGAAGTAACAACATATTTCTATTCTAAAAACAGAGTTGTGTTTGAAGCATCTTCGTTTTTTATGCGCACCATTTCTACCGAGAATATACAGGCAGTAACAAATTGCAAAGGCTTTTCAATCACTTATGATAAATTGAATATGCTTTTTCATTCTGTTCCCGAATTCAGAGAATTTGGGCGTACTATGCTGGTTAAAGAGTTTGTTGCTTTTAAACAAAGAACATTAGCAATGATAAATAAAAGCGCTGAAGAACGTTATGCCAACTTAATTAACAGCAACAAAGAAATATTTCAACATGCGCAATTAAAACATATTGCTTCTTATCTTGGCATAACAGATACATCGTTGAGCAGAATAAGAAAAGAGTTTTCTAAAAAGTAAATATGTCATCAGCAAACAGAGAATTTTTTAAATCTTCGGTCACGCATTAACAACCATTTCTGTCTAATCTAAATAATTTAAAAATTTAGACAAAATGGTAAAAAAACAAATTACAGCAGTTTTACTTGGCTTTATTGCCACATTTATTGCAAACACAGTTTTAGCAATGACTATCATTGGACCTTTCTTAAATGCAAAAATTGGCATTAGCCGAAACCCTGAAAAAGACGGATTGAACCTTCCGGCCATTTTAATCGGATACTTATTATTGACAATATTTATTGTTTTGTTGACACCATTAGTAAAAGGTAAAACCTGGTTACAAAAAGGATTACTTACGGGTGTAATGACAGGACTTGCCGTAAATGTTGCAGGACACTTAATTACAGCAGGCTGGAGTATTGCAGACGGTACCTCTATGTTATTTGCAGGAGTTATTGATAGCTTTGCAACTATAATTGGAGCAATTATAATTGCATTCATTTTTAGAAATAATGAAAAAAAATAAAGACATTGAAACAT
>JAGWPQ010000053.1 GCA_028877045.1 Bacteroidota bacterium
CGGCGAAGATGTTAGGGGCTTCAGTAAAATTTTTGGTAACCAGGTTTCAATATTTCATAAAGTAAAAGAAAGTGAATAAGGTTGTTTCAAAATATAATTCTTTGAAACATTATCAATGGGGCAATGCATGTGATGGATGGAATCTGGTGGAAGATGAAAATTTATCAGTTAAACAGGAACGAATGCCGGCGGGCAGATCGGAAGAATTTCATTATCATCAAAGATCACAACAATTCTTTTTTATTTTAAAAGGAATTGCAACTTTTGAAATTGAAGATGAAATATTTGAAGTAAAAGAGCAAGAAGGTTTGCATATTAAAGCGGGATTAAAACACCGCATCATTAATAACACAAAAGCTGATCTGGAATTTATTTTGAGTTCACAACCTTCAACCATTAACGACAGAATTAATTTATAAAATGAAAAAGATAAAAGCAGGAATTATTGGTGGTGCTGGTTATACCGGCGGTGAATTGATTCGTTTATTAATTAATCACCCGCAGGTGGAAATTAGTTTTATCAATAGTTCAAGTAATGCGGGAAACACTGTAAGTAAAGTTCATGCAGATTTGGTTGGTGAGACAGATTTAAAATTTTCAAGTGAATTAAGCGACGATATTGATGTTTTATTTTTATGCGTGGGACATGGTGATGCAAAGAAATTTTTAGATGCAAATTCTGTCAACGAAAAAATAAAGATCATTGATCTTTCGCAAGATTTCAGATTAAATCATACATCCAACATTGGAAATCGAACATTTGTTTACGGTCTTCCTGAATTAAATAAAAAGCAAATTCAATCAGCAAAAAATATTGCTAATCCGGGTTGTTTTGCAACAGCTATTCAATTGGGATTATTGCCTTTGGCAAATGCCGGCGTGCTCGGAGATGCATATACCACGGGCATTACAGGCAGTACAGGCGCAGGACAAAGTTTAAGCAACACATCACATTTTAGCTGGCGGGCAAATAACATTTCGGCTTATAAAACTTTGCAGCATCAGCATATTAATGAGATACATCAAAGTTTGATTCAGTTACAGGATAATGATGGCGTGCATGTTCATTTTGTTCCATGGCGCGGCGATTTTACAAGAGGTATTTATGTTACATCGGTTGTTGATACCTCATTACCATTGGATGAATTAAAACAAATTTTTAAAGAATTTTATAAAGATGCCGCATTCACTTTTGTGAGTGATTCAATGATTGATTTAAAGCAAGTAGTCAACACCAATAAATGTTTGATTCATATTGAAAAGCAAGGAAATAAAATCGCTATTCATTCAGCAATCGATAATCTGCTGAAAGGCGCATCAGGACAGGCTTTGCAGAATATGAATTTAATTTTCGGGTTAGATGAAACAATAGGTTTAAAACTTAAAGCAAATTATTTTTAAAGATAGAAACAATGAAATTATTCGACGTTTATCCGCTTAACAACATCACCATTACAAAAGCACAAGGCAGTTATGTTTGGGATAAAAATGGTGTGCAGTATTTAGATATGTATGGCGGTCATGCTGTTATCAGCATCGGGCATACACATCCGCATTGGGTGAAAAGAATTGAAGACCAATTAGAAAAAATTGCATTCTATTCCAACTCAATTAATATTCCTTTGCAAGTTGAATTAGCTGAGAAGTTAGGCAAGGTTAGCGGCAAAGAAGATTATCAATTATTTCTATGCAACAGCGGTGCCGAAGCAAATGAGAATGCATTGAAGCTTGCATCTTTTCATAACAACAAGAAAAAAGTTGTTGCCTTTTCAAAATCATTTCACGGAAGAACATCGTTAGCTGTTGCTGCAACCGATAATAAAAATATTGTTGCGCCGGTCAATGAAACCGACAATATTATTTTCCTGCCGTTCAACGATGAAGCGGCTTTGCAGGAATGTTTTGAAAAACATGGCAAACAAATTTCTTCTGTTATCGTTGAAGGAATCCAGGGTGTTGGCGGAATAAATATTGCCAACGAATCTTTCTTAAAACTGATCAGAACATTGTGCGATAAATACAATGCCGTTTATATTGCCGATAGCGTGCAATGCGGTTACGGCAGAAGCGGACAATTTTTTTCGCACGATTATGCAGGAGTGAATGCCGATGTTTATACGATGGCAAAAGGCATGGGCAATGGTTTTCCGATCGGCGGCATTTTAATTGCGCCCCACATTAAACCAAAGCATGGAATGTTGGGAACAACATTTGGTGGTAATCATTTGGCATGTGCTGCTGCATTGGCTGTGCTGGAAGTGATCGAAGAAGAAAATTTGATCAGCATGGCAAAACAGCGTGGTATGTATCTGATCAATAAATTAAAATCGATTGATGCAATAAAAAATGTTCGTGGCAAAGGTTTGATGATCGGCTTTGATGTTCCCGAAGAATTAAAAGACCTGAAGAAAAAATTATTGTTCGATCATTTTATTTTTACCGGCGAAGCAAAACCAAATGTTATTCGTTTGTTACCTTCATTGGCGATAACAAGAAAACAGGTAGACGAATTTTTAGATGCGTTGAACGATACGATCGCTGAACTAAAACCCCCAACCCCTAAAGGGGAGTTGGAAAACGTTACTGAATAGTGAGCAGAACGTTGAAGTGTGCGACGCAACAACAGCTAAATATTTATTCAACAGCTAAGTACATAAATATAAAAAACAGTGAAACAATTTATTTCAGTAAACGATGTGCCCGACATCAATGCTTTGGTAAAAAAAGCATTGGCGTATAAGGCAAATCCCTTTGCCGACAAGGCTTTGGGGGCAGGCAAACGTATTGGATTATTATTTTTAAATCCAAGTTTGCGTACACGTTTAAGCACTCAGGTTGCTGCAAGTAATCTGGGAATGGAAGCGATTGTTTTTAATGTTGATAAAGAAGGTTGGGCTTTGGAATTTGAAGAAGGCGCCATCATGAGCGGCAACACTGTTGAACATATAAAAGATGCAGCACCCATTCTCGGAAATTATTTTGATGTGCTGGCAATACGAACATTTCCGTCTTTAAATAACAGAGATGATGATTACAGCGAAATGTTCATCAATCAGTTTATAAAATATGCAGGTGTTCCGGTAGTAAGTTTAGAAAGTGCAACATTGCATCCGTTACAAAGTTTAACTGATATTATTACAATACAAGAGGACTCAAGACTCAAGGCTCAAGACTCACGACTCAAGATTGTTCTCACCTGGGCGCCGCACATAAAACCTTTGCCACAATGTGTTGCAAACAGTTTTGCGCAATGGATCAATAAATGGGGTGAAGCAGATTTTGTAATTACACATCCGGAAGATTATGAATTGGATGAGCAGTTTACAAAAGGTGCAACGATCACTAAGAATCAGGATGAAGCTTTGAAGAATGCAGATTATGTGTATGTAAAAAACTGGAGCACTTACACTGATTACGGAAAAATTTATGACAACGATCCTTCATGGATGTTAACGAATGAAAAATTAGCACTCACAAATAATGCAAAAGTGATGCATTGTTTACCTGTGAGAAGAAATGTAGAATTGAGTGATGAAATATTAGACGGACCAAACAGCATTGTTACACAGGAAGCGGGAAACCGTGTGTGGGCGGCACAAGCAGTACTTTCGGAAATTTTGAATGCTAAATGATGAATGTTGAATGGAGAAGTTATTTGTTATAAAGATTGGTGGAAATATTATTGATGATGAAATAAAACTTTCTTCGTTCCTGCAATTATTTGCGGGTATTGAAGGGAAAAAAATATTGGTTCATGGTGGTGGAAAATTAGCAACCAAATTAGCAAAGCAGTTAGGTGTTGAACAACAGATGATCGATGGCAGAAGAATTACTGATGCAGAAACATTAAAGATCGTAACAATGGTGTATGCCGGATCGATCAATAAAAATATTGTTGCAAAATTACAATCGCATCAATGTAATGCCATTGGATTAAGTGGTGCAGATGGTAACGTGATCAAAGCGCACAAAAGGATTCATCCAACAATTGATTATGGTTTTGTGGGTGATGTTGATGCAGTGAATGCAACTTTATTAAAAAGTTTATTGGAGCAAAACATTACCGTTGTTTTAGCACCGATAACAGTTGATACACACGGCCAATTATTAAATACAAATGCCGATACCATTGCACAGGAAACAGCAAAAGCATTAAGCAGTTTGTATGATGTTGAATTGATTTATTCGTTCGAAAAAGCAGGAGTATTGCTGGATGTACATGACGAAGCAAGTGTGATCGCTACAATAAATCCTTCGGCTTATAAAACACTGAAAGACGAAAAGAAAATATTTGAAGGCATGATACCTAAGCTGGACAACGCTTTCGCTGCATTGCAAAGCGGTGTAACAAAAGTTATCATTGGTAAAGCAGAAGAATTAGATCAATTAATTTCCGGTAATTCGGGCACAAGCATCATTCAATGAATGAAGAACAATTAAATATTTTATTTACGGATGCAGTAAGCTTATTAAAAAAGTTAATTGCTACTCCATCGTTAAGTAAAGAAGAAGAAGAAACCGCTGAAATCATTCAGCTATTCTTAGAATCCCGTGGCGTGGTTACACATCAGTACCTGAATAATATCTGGGCAAAGAATAAATATTTTGATGAAAACAAACCCACGATCATTTTAAATTCTCATCACGATACGGTAAAACCAAACAAGGCATACACTTTAAATCCGCATGATCCTATCATAAAAGATGGAAAATTATTTGGTTTGGGAAGTAATGATGCCGGGGGATGTTTGGTTTCGCTGATCGCAACATTTCTGCATTATCATAAACAGGAAAATTTAAAATACAATATCATCATCGCTGCAACTGCCGAAGAAGAAATAAGCGGGCCAAATGGCGTTGAAATATTATTACCACGCTTACCTAAAATTGATTTCGGTATTGTTGGCGAACCAACACTCATGGATATGGCACTTGCCGAAAAAGGTTTGCTGGTATTGGATTGTGTGGCACACGGCATTCCCGGACATGCTGCCAGAGAAGAAGGCGAGAATGCTTTATACAAAGCAGTAAAAGATATTGAATGGTTTATGAATTACAGGTTTGAAAAAGTGAGTGATCTGTTGGGGCCAATGAAGATGAGTGTTACCATTATCAATGCAGGATCGCAACATAATGTGGTACCAAGTGAATGTAAATTTACAGTTGATGTTCGTGTGAATGAATTATACACTTTCGAAGAAGTATTGGAAACCATCAAAGCAAACGTGGTAAGTGATGTTATTCCGAGAAGTTGCCGTTTGCGTTCTACTTCAATTGCTTTTGAGCATCCGTTGATACAATCGGGATTAAGTTTGGGAAGAACATATTACGGTTCACCAACAACAAGTGATAAAGCATTGATGAATTTCCCAACATTAAAAATGGGTCCCGGCGACAGTGCAAGAAGTCATACCGCAGATGAATTTATTTATGTTGATGAAATAAAGAACGGAATTGATTTGTATATTCAGTTACTAGATAAGGTTGTTCATTAAAATATTTGTGCAATGAAACTCTGGCAAAAAGAGATTGATGTAAACAAAGCAGTAGAAAATTTTACTGTTGGTAACGACCGTGAGTTTGATCTATTATTGGCACCTTTTGATGTGATAGGAAATATTGCACATGCTAAAATGCTTGCTACCGTTGGATTGCTGATCAATGAAGAAGCAGAACAATTGGTAAAAGAACTAACGAATATTTATACTAACATTCAAGATTCAAAATTCAAAATTCAAGATAACGTTGAAGATGTTCATTCGCAGGTAGAATTTTTACTGACTAAAAAATTAGGCGACATCGGCAAAAAAATTCACTCTGCCCGCAGCCGTAACGATCAGGTTTTAGTTGATGTAAAATTATTTTTAAGAAATGAGCTGGAAGAATTGGTAAACGAAATACAACCATTCTTTCAATTACTCATTCAGCAAAGCGAAAAATATAAAGATCATTTATTGCCCGGTTATACGCATCTGCAAATTGCCATGCCTTCTTCATTTGGTTTATGGTTTGGTGCTTATGCGGAAAGTTTGGTAGATGATGTTACCATGTTGCAATCGGCTTATAAAGTTGTAAATAAAAATCCTTTGGGAAGTGCCGCCGGATACGGTTCTTCGTTTCCTATTAACCGCACATTGACCACACAATTATTAGGTTTTGCCGATCTTAATTATAATGTGGTGTATGCGCAAATGGGCCGTGGTAAGGCTGAAAGAATTACAGCACAGGCATTGGCAAATGTTGCCGATACTTTGTCAAGATTAAGTATGGACATGTGTTTGTACTTAAATCAAAATTTCGATTTTGTTTCTTTCCCAACAGAACTTACAACAGGCAGCAGCATCATGCCGCACAAAAAAAATCCTGATGTGTTCGAACTCATTCGCTCAAAATGCAATGCCATCAAGGCTTTGCCGAATGAGATAACTATGATGACAACTAATCTTCCATCAGGTTATCATCGCGATTTGCAATTATTGAAAGAACATTTATTTCCTTCATTTCAAACATTGAAAGATTGTTTGCAGATGGCTGCATTGATGCTCAGCAATATTTCTATCAAAGAAAATATTGTTGCCGACGAAAAGTATAAATACATTTTCAGTGTGGAAGAAGTAAATAAATTAGTATTGCAGGGCATGCCTTTCAGAGATGCGTATAAAAAAATAGGATTAGATATTGAAGCCGGAAAATTTACTTACTCAACCAATGTCAACCACACCCACGAAGGAAGCATTGGCAATTTATGCAACGATAAAATAAATGCCATGATGCAGCAAAACCTTACGGGGTTTGACTTTCAAAGTGTGCATGCTGCTATTGAAAATCTACTGAAATAATTTTGTACGAAGCTGCAATAATTCTGTTCGGCTGTGGTTGCGTCGCACACTTGTACTGTTGGTACTTTGATCAGCTGCTTTAGATTTCCCAAAAAAATAATTACTGCAAAAGAGTAGTTGCAAAATATTATAATTATTGTAATTAGAAATTGTAACTTAATGTTAAGTCCCAATAACCAACAGTACCCGTGCCGGCTAAAGAACCTACCGGGAAATAAATATTACCTGTAGACCTGATGGTGAATGAACCAATTTCTGCAGATGCTTCCATCCCTAATTCAAGATTATTCAAATTAAATGTTTCGCCGCTTACGGTAGTTGTTGTAGAGCCACCACCTCCATTATTTCTCCTGCCTCTGGCAGCATTGTTATTTTTTGATATCTGCGCCGATTTTTTATTTCGTCCAACATACTTGGTAATATTTAATAATGAGAAATATTCGTTGGTACCGGCATTAAGCGCAAGCGAAGGAGCCAGTGTGTAACTTACTTTATTCTTTTCCCAACTAAACGAATGACCTACTCCGGCAGAAGCTGCAATATCGTATGCCGAAGATGCCGGTATTGTTTCAGTATTATTACCAAAACCAATACCTGCCGAGAAAGAAGGACGTAACCAGGGTTTCTTATAAGTGAATGATCCGCTGATTTCATTATTAAGCGGACTGTAAGGGATGCTGCCATTATTCGTAAAAAAATAATGACTGTAATTTAATGTATAATCAAATATTTTTTTATCGTATTGCTCAACTCCAAAAGTAAGGGTATGCATATATATGCCTGGTTTGGGGCCACCGGTTACAATACTTGGTGAATAAGATAATCCTATTCCGGTCTTGCTGTGCCTGATAGTAAATGCAGGAGATATAGATAAACTATTAACAAAACTTGTATCAACACCCGAAATATTGTAAACTGAAACAGGCCCGAATCCCAGGCTTACTGTTGGCTGCCATTTATTGTCGGAACTATCCTGCGCAAAAGAATGGAGAGCAAAAAACGTAATGAATGAAAGTAAAAATATTTTTTTCATAGTAGGGTTAATGAATTTATTATTTATGAAGCAATCCTATTTCTTTGACTTTTTGATTCCTTTTGTAAACGCAATTAATAAACCAAATATTCCTAATAATCCAAAGGATATTAGATTTTTTTTAACCGATTCATTTGGAAATAATATAGTGGACGAGCCGTCTAAAAATTTTACTTCAATTAATTCTCCAACAAAATGGTCATCACAAAATTTACCACCAACTCTTTTTATATAAAAATTACGATTATAACTTAAAGTAATAAAGTGTTTTATTCTTGTTCCTAAACAATTTTCAGGCAGCTTTTCAATTCTCATTCTAACTATACTTCCATTTTTTTGAACATCCAGATCTTTATAGTTTGCAATTATTAGAATAATTGAACCAATAAAAAAAATCAGGCCTGCATAGAAATAGAATTTCATTGAAAATTAATTTACTAAGCAAAAGGAAATTTTACAATCTTAGCTTTTACCAAACTATTTCTTATCTCAACAAAAATTTCACTGCCTAATGATGCATGTTCTGTTGCCACATAACCCAATCCCACAGCCTTGTTCAGCGATGGTGCCTGCGTGCCGCTGGTAACTTTACCGATTAAATTTCCTGCTGCATCTTTAATTAAATAATCGTGGCGTGGAATACCTCGATCGATCATTTCAAAACCAACTAATTTTGTTTTTACACCTTCGGCTTTTAGTTTTTCTAAAATATTTTTCGCAGTAAATTCTTTTGTGAATTTAGTGATCCATCCCAAGCCTGCTTCCAATGGCGATGTGCTGTCATTAATATCATTTCCATATAAACAGAATCCCATTTCCAAACGCAAAGTATCTCTTGCACCAAGGCCAATTGGTTTTAATCCTTGTGGTACACCAATTTCAAAAATGGCATTCCATATTTTTTCGGCATCACCATCTTTATCTTCAAAATAAATTTCAACACCGCCTGCACCTGTGTAACCTGTTGCACTGATCAATACATTATCAACTCCTGCAAATTTTCCTTTTGCAAAAGTGTAATACTTCATGTTTAAAATATCTATGTCGGTTAAGGGCTGTAAGATCTTTGTCGCATTGGGTCCCTGAATTGCCAATAAACAGGTTTTATCGCTGATGTTGTGCATCTCCACATTCCTGGAATTGAATGAAGAGATCCAGTTCCAGTCTTTTTCAATATTACTTGCATTCACCACCAGCATGTACACTTTATTTTCTTCGATGCAATACACCAACAGATCATCAACAATTCCGCCATCATTATTTGGCAAACAACTGTATTGCGCTTTGCCTGCAGTTAATTTAGATGCATCGTTGCTGGTAACACGTTGAATAAGGTCTAATGCATTTTCTCCTTTCAAAATAAATTCGCCCATGTGACTAACATCAAAAATGCCGGCATTATTTCTAACGGTTGCATGCTCGTCGTTAATGCCGCTGTAACTGATGGGCATATTATAACCTGCAAACTCGGCCATCTTGGCGCCTAATGCAATATGTTTTTCTGTAAATGCTGTATTTTTCATTGTCGATGTTTATTTGAGTGGCGCAAAAATAAGCATTACACCATGGCCGAAAAAATAAAAGCAGTAAGTTATTACACTTACTGCTTTTTCTTAAACCAACTTAGCAACAAAGAAAAAATATTTAATGAAGACTGATCACTCTCGTGATCTCCCATTTCCCGTTTTTATTATGCCAGATAATGATAAACTTGCTGCCTTCTTTTGGTTGATTACTTTCAGGTTCCTGATTATTATGAAACCTGTGCAATCCCATTTCTATTGCACCAAAACCATTTATCGGGTACACTTCAATACTTCCTTTAATTAATTCTCTTGTAACTTTTCCGCAGATATTTTTCTTAATTGCATCAAGAATATCTTTTTTGGAAGTAGATAAACCACCCTTGTCGTGATAAAATTCTATGCTGTCGGCGTATAACGATTCCTGCGTCTGCATATCGCAGTTATTATAGGCATTAAAATAAATGCTGTCCATCCCAACTATCTCATCATATAATTTCTTTTGCGCAGTTGCAGTTTGCTTTTGTGCGTGTAATTCTGCACTTGCAAAGAGTGCAAGTAATAAAAAAATAACCGGCTTCATCAGTATATTAAATTTCATGTAATTCTTTTTATTGTAAAACATCCTTCAGCTCATTGCAAATGCGTTTTACTTTTTTATAAGCAGCTTCTGTGTTTTCTCTTTTATCCAATTTGATTTTAATTCTGCCGGGAGATGATTTTATATAAAGTTTAGCGTCGTTGTGTAAAACAACGGTAGTGCCATTGTAATTGTCTTCTGAAAAATCAATTCCGTTTTCTTTTAAATACTCCTGAACATTTTC
>JAGWPQ010000514.1 GCA_028877045.1 Bacteroidota bacterium
CTCGCTGAAATGATCCGGAAAATATTTATCGGAATGCGGATCAACTCTTGCTTTTAATTTTAAATAATCCTGCAATTCTTTTTTTTATTTTATTGCCCAATAATTCTTTCAAATTTTTTTTAAATAAAACTTTGTCGTAGGTTGGAACAAATCTCCAATACTGTTTGTAGTTAAACAGCCACTGAAGTATTCCTTTAAAATCATGAAATTTGAAACAGCGAATTATATCCCTGTAAAAAAACGCAACTTCTGTAACTTTTTCTTCATCAATATTTTTTATTTCGGCAGGAGATGCAGGATCTAAAAATTTTTTAACTGCTTCCGAAAAATTATGGCCTGTAAACCTTCCGTAAGGTACCCAGATATTTGGTCGCATATCAACTTCAAGCAAATAATAGATATCATCTTCGGGTTTGTAAATAAACTGGATGCTCGCAAAACCATTGATACCAATTTGTTTGCCGATATTCCTTAATTCGTTTACAAGTCTGTTGTTATTAAAATATTTTCTTTTGGTAGTAAAATTAAATTTATTTCCAAAATAAATAAGCACTTCCCCGGTATTACATTCGAGTAATTCGCCGTTACGAAATAAAGCCTCAACGCCAATATCTTTTCCGGTAATATATTCCTGTATGATTGTGCTGTATGCCTTGTTTGTTTGCAGAATATTTTTTTTGAATGCTTCTTCATTTTCGCAAAATAAAATCCCGCCGCCACCCCAACTCAGATCTTGTTTTAAAAGAACCGGATAATTTAATTGCAGCGAAGAAGCATCAAAATTATTTTTATGGTCGTAAATAATATATTTCGGGCTTGCAATAGAATGGCTTTGACAAAACCTTGACAGGCCTGCTTTTGAGGCAAGTATATCCCTGTTTTCTATTTTTGCGAGTGGTAATATTTTATAAAAAAGTTCATCAGAACTTATGGCGTCGTTCAATATTTTTAAAAGTTTTTCATCAGCAGGAATGATCCAATCGTATGGTTGATTTTTCTTTTCGGCAAGGGTAATTAATTCTTTTATATATAATTCTTCATCGTCGCTGCTTTCAATCCAATTATTATAATAACTGTTTGTAATAAGCCACGAACGCTTTGAGCAAAACACATCAACAATACATCCGCCTTCATGTAAAACAAATGGAACTTCCTGAAGTGTATCCCAATTTTCTATACAAGCAACCAGAGCTTTTTTCATAAAAACATTTCCTGCTTTAAAATTAAAGCAATAAATTAAGAATAGGCGATTTTTGCGCTACTTTTAATAATGAAATTTATTTTTATTTATTACTGATTTTATGAAAAGAGTTTCCATCATTACAGTTAATTTTAATCATAGTCATATTACCGAAGAATTATTAAATTCTGTTGCAAAAGAAAATCAATATGCTGCCATCGAAATAATCGTGGTTGATAACGGCAGTAAAATAAACCCTGTACCTGAGTGGAAAGAAAAATATCCGCAAGTTGTTTTTATTCGCAGCGAAAAAAATCTTGGCTTTGCAGGAGGTAATAACGTTGGTATTCGTGCCGCAAAAGGCGATTACCTTTTTCTTGTAAATAATGATACAGAATTCACAAATGGTTTGATTGAAACTTTAGTTGCAACATTGGATGCCCATCCCGAAGTGGGAATGATCTCGCCAAAGATCCGCTATTATGATCAGCCGGAAACCTTGCAGTACGTAGGTTATACAGAGATGAATTATTTCACCGCAAGAAATAAACAACCCGGTCAATTTGAAAAAGATAATGGTCAGTACGATAACATCGTTGCTAAAACAGGATTCGCACATGGTGCAGCCATGATGGTAAAAAGAGAAGCCATAGACAAAGCCGGGATGATGGCCGAAAACTTTTTTTTGTATTATGAAGAAATGGATTGGTGTGATCATATCAAACACGCCGGCTACAAAATTTGGGTAAACACCAATGCATTAATTTATCATAAAGAATCTGTTTCGGTTGGAAAGAAAAGCGCATTGAAAGAATATTTTATGAACCGAAACCGAATCTTATTTATCCGACGCAATGCATCTTTTTTTAAAAGATGGATTTTCTATTTTTACTTTGTGTTGGTTGTTGCACCAAGAAATATTATTGCTTACATTAAAAGCGGGGATACAATTTTTATTAAAATGTTGCTGAAAGCAATTTGGTGGAACATCGCCA
>JAGWPQ010000515.1 GCA_028877045.1 Bacteroidota bacterium
ACATACCTGCCATGCAGTATCAACCAATGATGCGCTTTATGAATTAATGACTGCGGAATATTTTTTATTAATTGTTTTTCGGTTGCCAACGGCGTTGTTGCATTTGTTGTCAATCCAATCCTCGCACTTACACGAAACACATGCGTATCAACCGCCATGTTGGGTTGCTGATCGATAACACTGGTAATGACGTTTGCAGTTTTTCTGCCAACACCGGGCAATTGAACCAACTCATCAACCGTCATAGGCACGTGGCCTTTAAATTTTTCCAATAACATATTGGCCATTCCAATTAAATGTTTGGTTTTGTTATTGGGATACGAAATACTTTTTATTAACGGGAACAGATCATCAAACGAAGCGGCAGCAAGCTTTTGCGGCGTTGGATATTTTTCAAATATTTTGGGTGTGGTTAAATTAACACGCACATCGGTGCATTGTGCCGACAGAATTACCGCCACCAATAATTGAAACGGATCATCATAGATCAATTCTGTTTCAGCATTGGGTGCATGTTGCTGAAAATAATTAATTACAAATTGATAACGTTCTTTCTTCGTCATTTAAAAAATAAAATATTTCTTTAAACAGGTATCGACAAACCAGCTTGACATTGCGTTTCTCAGCATTCAAGAAATAGAACACAGATGACACAGACAAGACGGATGATAACGGATTTGATGCCGCTTCGCGGCATTATCAGTATAAATCCTTTTTCAGAATAAGTTAAAAATAATCTGAGAAAATCTGTTTCATCTGTGTAATCAGTTTGCTATCCTTCGCTAAAATAAATTTAAAACTGATGAAAACTATCTCCAATAAATTTTAATGCATCAGTAATTCCGGTGCGCCAGTAGGTCCAGCTATGTGCGCCATCGCGTACACGAAATTCGTGCGGTACTTTTTTATCGGTCAATGCAATATGCAGCAAACAATTTCCTTTGGTTAAAAAATCATCATCGCCGCAATCGATCCAGTAACGAACTTTTCTTAATTCATCGGCCGATTTTGTTTCAACGATTTTTATCGGCGAATTTTTATACCATGCTTCGGTCAATCTGTCCTTGCCTTTTAATTCCCTTCCGAATAATCCGCCTAAAATAAAATTCCAATTCATATCGGGCATTGATGCAATGGTTTCATCATCCCATACAGCAGCGCTCATAGGAGCAGCAGCGGCAAACAGTTCGGGATATTTCAATGCATAAATCAACGTGCCGTAACCACCCATTGATAAACCTGCAATGCCGCGGTATCTTTTTTCGGCTTTGATGCGATATGTTTTTTCAACTGCCGGCATAAATTCCTTGATAAAAAAATCTTCATACTTTGTTTTGCCATCGTACGAGTTAATATAAAAACTCGAATCGCCGTTTGGCATGATGATGATCATTGGCGGAATAGTGCCGTCGGCAATGGCTTTATCGGCATAACGGTTTATTTCGCCAAATTGCAACCAACCTGTATTATCATCACCAAATCCGTGCAATAAATAAACAACGGGATAAGTTCTTTCGGATGTTTCATAATCGGCAGGCAAATAAACGGTGTACCGAACTTCTTTATTCAGGATATTACTTTTTACTTTTCTTGTTTCCAGCACTTTACCTGTATGCTGTGCATTGGCAAATAAAATAAAACTACAAGCGATTGCAAGAAAGATGATCTTGCTGAAATATTTTTTCATGGCAATTAATTTATCTAATAAAATTAAATGTATTTGATGCTAAGAAGAAGTAAAAGCAATTTTTGTTACGATTTTTTCTTGGCAGCGTATTTTAAGATAGCATCAATAGATTTCTGGCTGGGAGAAACGCCTTTATTTTTCAATTGGTCTAATTGTTTTTTGGTGCGTTTCAGCACATTGATCTCTTTCCGAAGGTCGGCATCGTCCTTCAAAGCCTTATCAATCGCCAGTTTTAAAATAGGTGATGCTTCGCCATAGAGGTATAGCATCAGTTGTTCCTGATTAAATTTCTCCATAAAATAATTGAACGTGCAATAGTAAATATACTGCTTTCGGAGGGTAAAAACGGAGATATTTATTAAAACGGCAGCCCGGTGATTTTATTGTTGCAATTTATTTTTTTATGCTGTCGGCGGGTGCATCAACAACAAAAATATCTTCACCTTCCTTTTTCATCATATAATGTTCGCGGGCAAACTTCTCAAGCGCAGCGGGGTTATGCTGCAGATCGGTAAGGTCTTTTTTGGCTTTTTCGATCTCCTGCCGGTAATAATTTTTTTTATTTTCTAATTCTTTTAATTTTTGTTTTTGTTCGCGTACATAGAAAATATCCCGCTGATCGAAGAACAACATCCATACTATAAAAAAACTTATAGCAAGTACATATTTGTTGAGCAATACGGATGAGAATTTTTTCATTACTCAAAAATAAAGTTCATGGTTCAAAGTGCATAACAATTGGTTTACACAGGTGTTAGTAACCTGATCCCAAAAACTATGATCTATGAACCATGAACTATAAACAACAACCTTGTAATTAAATTACTTGGTGAACTTTAATTTTTTACCGGGATAAATTGCGGTAGTTCCCAATTCTTCTTCGATACGGATCAGCTGATTGTATTTTGCGATACGATCGGTACGTGAAGCAGAACCTGTTTTAATTTGTCCGCAATTTAATGCTACTGCCAAATCGGCAATGGTAACATCTTCTGTTTCACCGCTGCGGTGACTCATGATGGTATTGTATCCATTATGTTGTGCCAATGAAACGGCATTGATAGTTTCAGTAACAGTTCCAATTTGATTTACTTTTACCAATAAAGCATTGGCAATTTTTTTATCGATACCTGTTTGTAAACGATTAACGTTTGTAACAAACAGATCATCACCTACCAACTGAACTTTATCGCCAACAGATTTTGTTAATGCAGCCCAGCCGTTCCAATCATCTTCGGCCATACCATCTTCAATAGAAACGATCGGATATTGTTTAACCCAGCTTTCCCAGAATTTAACCAACTGGTCGCTGCTCATTTCTTTACCACTGCTTTTCTTGAAAACATATTTTTTCTTTTTACCGTCCCATAATTCGCTGTTTGCAGCATCCATGGCGATGGTAACCTGAGAACCTGTTTTAAATCCTGCCAAGCCAATTGCAGCCAATACAGTTTCAATAGCTTCTTCGTTGCTTTGAATGTTTGGAGCAAATCCGCCTTCATCACCAACGTTGGTACTGAAACCTTTTTTCTTCAACACAGTTTTTAATGCGTGGAAAATTTCAACACCCCAACGCAAACCTTCGCTGAAAGAAGTTGCGCCAACAGGCTGGATCATGAATTCCTGAAAATCTATTTTATTATCAGCATGTGCACCACCATTTAAAATGTTCATCATCGGAACAGGTAATGTTTTTGCATTTGTTCCGCCAACATAACGATACAACGGCAGTCCTGCTTCTTCTGCAGCAGCTTTGGCAACAGCCATGCTCACCGCTAAAATTGCATTAGCACCTAATTTACCTTTGTTTGGTGTGCCGTCAAGATCTATCATTGCCTGATCGATGGCAGCTTGTTGTGTAATATCGTAACCAACAATTCCTTCAGCAATAATTTCATTTACATTTTTTACTGCTTTCAAAACACCACGACCCAAATATTTTTTCTTATCACCATCGCGTAATTCAACTGCTTCGTGAATACCGGTGCTGGCACCGCTAGGCACGGCAGCACGGCCCAATGCACCATCGTCGGTTATTACATCAACTTCAACTGTTGGATTACCGCGGCTGTCTAAAATTTGTCTTGCATGTACTTCAATAATGTAACTCATGATTGATCATTTAAAGATTAAGTGAGAGTTTACTCTCATTATAAAATCGGTTGCGGCTGCAAAATTAATATAACTATTACAGATATGAGAATGATAATTATCAATGTTTGACGGTGAGCGACCGGAACACGTCTTCGAGGCTCTGGGACTGCATTTGCAGCGAAATGATATTTAAGTTAAGTTGTAACGATAACTCTAATAATTGTTTTCGCAAAGCTTCGGGATTATTGGTTTGAATAGAAATTTTATTGTTAACAAACGTTAGTTTTTCTGCGAAAGCAATTGACTGCAATTGTTGCAACTGACTCTTGTTGATAGTTTCAAATTCAACAGTAAGGATATTTTTTTCTTTTTTATAATGATTGATATTTGACAGCGAATCATCGGCAACAATTTTTCCTTTGTTGATGATGATCACCCTGTCGCACACGGCCTGTACTTCCTGTAAAATATGCGATGAAAATAAAACCGTTTTATTTTGTCCCTGTTGCTTGATTACATTTCTGATCTCGATGATCTGGTTGGGATCTAATCCGCTGGTTGGTTCATCTAAGATCAATACTTCGGGATCATGGATCAATGCAGCAGCCAAACCAACACGTTGTTTATATCCTTTCGATAATTGTGATATTTTTTTCTTTTGTTCGATTTGTAATCCGGTTAGTTCGATAACGTTTGAGATTTGAGATTTGAGATTTGAGATTTGGTGAACGCTACCGATAAACTGCAAATATTCTTTCACAAACATATCAACGTACAAAGGATTCGATTCGGGCAAATAACCAATTCGTTTTTTTGTTTCGATGGAATTATCTTTTACATCAATGCCGCAAACCTGCACACTGCCTGCATCCTGCGCCAGGTAGCCGGTGATGATCTTCATGGTGGTGCTTTTGCCGGCACCGTTGGGACCAAGAAATCCAACGATCTCTCCTTTGTTGATGGTGAACGAAATATCGTCAACAGCTTTTTGTTGGCCGTATTGTTTTATTAATCCATGAACTTCGATCGACATTGTACTGTTTATTTCTGCGAAAATAGTATTTAAAACAAAGAAGGCTTTGTATGGGTTGATAAACAAAATACAAAACCTTCGTTTTAAAGTTCATCCTAACCTTTATTGCTTAAATGAAAAGTTGAATGAAATAATATTAGAGTTTAGATCGGTTGTTTGCGAATAATGCCCGTATCTGATTTCTAAAGAACTGATCGCCGATTTCCAAACACCACCCGGAGGTGCTGTACGAATTCCCACACCATAATAATTACTGCTGAATGCAGAATATGCATAATTGCTGGTATAATAAGAATCGCTCGCAGTATGCGTTTTATAAGGTGCAAAATAAGTGGCTGCTGTTTGCGTATAATACCGGAAGAATGGTGATACCGAAAAGAATGGTGTTATTTTAACAGGTATTTCTAAACTTGCAGTATGTGCTGCTATTCCCCAGGTATCAACATAATATCTGTAATACGATCTCAAAATAACATTATCGCCAATAAAATAATTTAAACGAAATCCAATAGGAAGTTTAAAACGAACATCCGGTAATAGTTCTACATGGTCTGATCCATCGGCAAAATAAACTCTGTGAAAGGGCAATGATAATAAACCACTTTGCGATACCACGTCAAACAACAAACTTGCCTGCGCATTTTTATTAATGATTTGTGAGTATCCTAAAGAACCATCAAAGGTATATCTTGGCGATGATGGAATAGAACTTTTGCTGCCACTTCCTGATGCTGATGAAACAACAATTGTTGGCGGACGCAATTCTGATGGATATATTAATTTTACCTTATCTAAATACGCGGTTATTTTAGTACTTACTTCGCCACCGTTTCCAACTTTTTTTGAATAGTTGGCATCGATGCCAAATGAATGATAATTAAACTCCGAAGAATAATAAAGACCAATACCTTTTATTGTTCCGTTCTTGTCTTCTTCCTGATAATTGATGTAAGGATAGATTCTTGAACCACCTGTTTTTGACGCACCGCTTTTACTAACAAAAGCTGATGATGCAGCAGTGTGATAATCAATTCCCAAACCGGCAGTAAGTGTATATTTATAACCATCCAGATCACTTCCGGCAAATTTTAGATCTATACCATTCGAAATGTCTGTAACCAACTCTGTGCCTACACCTCCGGTTACAGGTGAATGATTCCCGTTTTGATTATAATAACTTGAAACAAGATTTATTTCATCTAATTGAAGCGGCTTGGCAATATACACTGCCGATGTTTCTTTTACTGCTTGTTTTGTTGAATCTTTTTTACTTGTTGATTGAGAAAATGCATTAAGTAATAATAAATAGAGCCCGATAACAGTTAAACAGATTTTTTTCATGAAAGA
>JAGWPQ010000516.1 GCA_028877045.1 Bacteroidota bacterium
GCGGTACTGCTGTAATTAATAATCCTTTCTGGTGGAGTGCCGATGAAAAATTTTTTAATAATTGTTTGGCTACAAAAATTGATGTGCCTGTTCCAAAAACAGTAATTCTTCCGTCAAAAGATCTGCCCGACGATACTTCGGAAGATTCGTTTTCGAATCTTGTTTATCCTTTGGATTGGGAAAGTATTTTTAATTATGTTGGATTCCCTGCGTACATGAAACCCTTTGCCGGCGGGGGCTGGAAGAATGTTTACAAAATAAATGATATTGAAGATTTTTTTGAAAAACATTCCGAAACAAATCAACTGGTGATGTTGTTGCAAGAAGAAATTGTGTTTGATGAATATTATCGTTGCTATTGCATTGGCGGAAAACATGTTCGCATCATGCCTTACGAACCACGCAATCCGCATCATCTTCGTTATGTTGCAAATTTTTCTCCATCGCCTGAAAGATTAAAACAAATGGAAGAAATTGTATTGCGCATCAATCATTATTTAGGATATGATTTCAATACGGTTGAATTGGCGTTACGCGATGGAGTGCCTTATGCCATTGATTTTTGCAATCCTGCACCCGATGCCGAAAGAACAAGTGTAGGTGAAGAAAATTTTGCATGGGTTGTTGAAACGGCAGCAAATTTTGCTATAGAAAAAACATTGAATCATGTTGACGGTACCGATAATTTAACCTGGGGCGAATATGTTAAACGAAGCAGTTCAAAAACTATTCTGTATTAATTTAATTAAATAAAATTCCTTCCGCATCAAAAAAATAAAAGCATGGGAATCGTAAATTATAAGCATTTTACACTGGGTGTTGAAGAAGAATACATGGTCATCGACCCGGTAACGCGTGAACTAAAAAGTCATGAACAAAAAATTGTTATCGAAGGCCAAAAAATATTCAAGGATAAAGTAAAAGCCGAAATGCATCAGGCTGTTGTTGAGGTGGGAACAGATATTTGTGCTGATACCGATGAAGCGTTTAAAGATGTGGCCACGTTACGTGGCAAGATCGCGCAGATAGCAGGCGACATGGGTTTATGGATCGGCGCTGCAGGCACGCATCCATTCAGTCATTGGCATAGCCAATTAATTACTGATCACGACCGGTATCATCAAATAGTAAATGAATTGCAGGATGCAGCACGCAGTAATTTAATTTTTGGATTGCATGTGCATGTTGGAATGGAAGACAGAAAGATGGCCATTCATATTGCAAACAGTGCCCGTTATTTTTTGCCACATGTGTTTGCACTCAGTACCAACTCTCCTTTTTGGGAAGGAAGATTAACAGGCTACAAATCATACCGCACAAAGGTTTTCGATAAATTTCCACGCACCGGTATTCCGGATCATTTCGAAAGTATCGAAGCGTATGATAATTATATCGCATTATTAATTAAAACAAACTGCATCGATAATGCAAAGAAAATCTGGTGGGACCTTCGTGTTCATCCATTTTTTAATACGGTTGAATTTCGCATCTGCGATATTCCGATGACGGTCAATGAAACTATTGCATTAACATCTTTATTTCAGGCCATCTGTGCAAAATTGTATAAGCTCAGAAATAAGAACATGAATTTCATTATGTATCAACGTGCCTTATTAAACGAAAATAAATGGCGCGCCAGTCGTTATGGAATTGACGGAACACTGATTGATTTTGGAAAAGAAACAGAAGTTAGTACACGTTTACTGTTGTACGAACTATTAGATTTTGTTGATGATGTTGTTGATGAACTGGGCAGCCGTCATGCCATAAATTATCTTACTAAAATGATAGAACAGGGCACCGGTGCCGACCGCCAATTAAAAGTTTATGAAGAAACAAACAGTTTAGTTAGTGTTGTAGATCACATACATAGCCAGTTTCTGCATACATAAAACTGTAAAAAAAATAGTTAAATCGGCTCTCATAAAGCATTTCCGAATACATTTCTGTAATTTCCAACCCGAAAAGGCTGTCTTCAGGCAGCAACCCTGTTTCCTGTAGCATCTTAATTAATGAAACGAACTAAATCTGCCCAACTTGACAGAATTTGAATTAATCAAAGGCTGTATAAAGCAAAATACAACTTACCAGCGTATGCTGTTTGAGCAATATGCCGGTAAGTTCATGACCGTATGCACACGATACGCCAATGATGTTATGGAAGCAGAAGATATGTTACAGGAAGGTTTTATACGAATATTCAATAACATCCATCAATTTAAGTTTGAAGGATCTTTTGAAGGATGGATGCGCCGCATTGTTGTAAATGTTGCATTAAAACATTTGCAGAAAAAGAAATTACAGTTCAGCGAGATCAAAGAAAATCACGCTGATACTCCTGCCATTCAAGCCTATGCTTTTAATCATCTTGGTGAAGAAGAATTATTAAAACTCATCAATCAATTACCCGAAGGTTATAAGATCGTTTTTAATTTGAATGTGATTGAAGGTTACAGTCACGAAGAAATTGCCAAGCTTTTAAATATACAATCCAGCACAAGCAGAAGCCAATTGGTTAAGGCCCGCAAAATGCTGCAACAACAAATTTTGCAACTACAAAAAATAGCTGTGTAATGCAAGAAAAAGTATTTGATAATTTTATAAGAAGTAAGTTGGAAAACTACTCTTCACCCGTACCAGATGGGTTATGGGAAAAAATTGTTCGCGATAAAGACCAGCGCCCAAAAGGATTTTGGTGGATCAACAAGTACGGACTGTTAACCGTAATTGCTGTTATTATTTTAATAGCAGTAAGTTTATTTTATGTAACCAATCAAAAACAAAACAGCGTAAAAAATAATACTAATTCTACACTTAATACCAATCAGACTTCCACTGAACAAAATAATAATGCTTCATTAAATAATAATAATTCAACAGGAGATATCAATAAATCAAATCGAACAGAAACAACAGATTCAGAAATTAATCCAACGCAAAATTCCGTTACCGCATCATCACGAAAAAATGATAATGCGAATATCACAACAGGATTTATGATCAACCGTCGTAAAAATGGTTTATTATCATTACTGCAAAATAAAAATTCGAAGATCAATTCTGAATCTGTTCAAACAAATAATACTGAAAATGAACCAATGCTGTTTTCACAGAACGAATGGCAGAATTTTTCTTCTGTAAAAAATGCAACCGGCGAATTGATGTTGTTAAATAAAAATGTTTACAGCCTCAACAGTTTACACAATCCGCCGCTTAATTTGAGAAGCATTTTTGGATTAGGGAATGATTGCCCCAGTGCAAACGGTGATCAGAGAAATGATTGGTACCTGCAATTATATGCATCGCCCGATTATACCATGAAATCCTTATCGGGTAATGGTCTAAGCAATACTTATATTCAAAAGAAAGATAGTTCCGAAAAAATGTTTGGTGGCTTTACAGTAGGTGCAAGGATCAGTAAAAATGTTGGTGATCACTTTATGTTGAATGCCGGTATTCAATATTCGCAACTGATCGAAAAATTTAATTTAAGCACTGTAAATGAAACAAGAACAACTGTTGTGATCGTGAGCCGAACCGTTATTCGTCCACAGGGAGATACCACTTTTAACGATACAACAACTGTGACACAGGTCGGATATGCGGTACGAAAGAATCTTAACAGTTATAAGAATATCGAAATACCTATCAGCCTTGGTTACGAATTTGGCCAAGTAAAAGATAAATGGAAAGTTGCTGTTAATGGCGGTGTGATTATTAATGTTACTTCCTGGTATAACGGCGAAACTTTGGATACTTCTTACAGAGTAATTTCTGTTGCATCAAAAGGTAACGGCGGTTTCTACAAAAGCAGTACAGGTTTAAGTTTATATGGGAGCCTCAGTTTAATTAGAAATATAAATGATAAGCTCGATGTTTTTGCAGAACCGTATTTCAGAGTGGGGTTAACACCTATTTCAAGCAGCATTGGCTATAGTCAGAAGTTCAACGCAGCAGGATTAACATTGGGTGTGAGAATGAAACTGAATAAAAAGCAGCATTTATAATGTAACGTATATCTGATATTAAACACGATGAAAAAAACATTGTTCCTTATATTGATTAGTGGTTTACTTTTCTCTTGCAAAAAAGAGATGTCGGATACATTTGTGCCATATACCTATCTTGGCATCAATGATACTGTTTGGACAAAAAAGCCACTTACATCAGGCTTTGTTGATTCTATTTCAGCAGCCATTAATAATAATTTTTATTTTGTTGATTCGTTTGATGTGAATGCTGATGACACCATAAAATTTACTCCTGATCTTTCAATATTTTTCCCCGAACATGCTTATGCATATCGCAATTCAAGTTATCCCGTTACCGATGGGAAAATTAATGTTCAGGTTTTAGCACTCCTTAAAAAAGGAGATTATATAAAATATATGATACCAACTTCGGCTAAGGATTATTTATTGCAAACTGCCGGTTCTTTCTTTGTGCGTCTAACAAAAAACAATCAGGACGTTATAATGTTACCCAATACTTCCTTTACAATTAAATGGACAAATAATAATCCATATTCTGGTTTGAATTTCTTTGAAGGAGTTCCTTTATCTAATATAGATTCTTTGTTCACCTGGACTCAAACACCTAATGGTACGATTTCTTCTTGGGATTCTACCTCTTTAGGTGTTCAGAAAAAAGGTTATCAGATCTCTACGCAAATAACCAATTGGATTGGTTGCAGTAACCTGATAGATACCACTCCGAATACAATTAGATTAAATGTTACATTGCCTTTAAACTATACAAATAAAAATTCATTTGTTTTTGCGGTGTATAATGATAAGAATTCGGTTGTACGGCTTACTACCGATTTTGCAACACGATCATTTTATAGTGTGCATGTTCCGGTAAACAGCAACATTACACTTGTATCGATTTCAATGATCGATAATAAATTTTATGTTGGCAAAAGAAGTGTAACTGTTACAAATGCGAATAGGATTTCCTTAGCACCAATGAAAGCATCTCCTTCCGAAATTATTGCTTTGCTTGATAATTTATAAAATAAAATTGCAAGGATAATTAAATAAAAAAACCATCACATTTCTGTGATGGTTTTTAGTTATGTCCAATCTGAATCTCTATTCGAATTTAAGATCCAAACCTAAACCTCTTAATTCATGTACCAATACATTGAATGATTCGGGCACACCTGCTTTTGGAATATTATCACCTTTCACAATTGCTTCATAAGTTTTTGCACGGCCAATAATATCATCAGATTTCAATGTCAGCAATTCCTGTAAAATGTTGGCAGCACCATAAGCTTCAAGTGCCCATACTTCCATTTCACCAAATCTTTGTCCACCAAATTGTGCTTTACCACCCAATGGTTGTTGTGTAATTAAACTGTATGGTCCGATAGAACGTGCGTGCATTTTATCATCAACCATGTGGTGTAATTTAATTACATAAATAACACCCACTGTAGCTTTCTGATCGAAGCGTTCGCCGGTTTCACCATCATATAAATAAGTGTGACCGTTCAAAGGAATATCAGCTTTCTTACAATATTCTTCAATCTCAGTTGTTGATGCACCATCAAAAATTGGTGTAGCAAAACGTACTCCCAATTTTGTTCCGGCCCATCCAAGGATCGTTTCGTAAATCTGTCCAAGGTTCATACGCGAAGGCACACCCAATGGATTCAACACAATATCAACGGGTGTTCCATCTTCCATGAAAGGCATATCTTCTGCACGAACGATTTTTGCAACGATACCTTTGTTACCGTGGCGACCCGCCATCTTATCACCCACTTTCAATTTACGTTTTACAGCTAAGTAAACTTTAGCCAATTTCAATACGCCGGCTGGTAATTCATCTCCAATTGAAATATTGAATTTCTCTCTCTTATATCTTCCCAGCTCTTCGTTGTACTTGATGCTGTAATTGTGTAATAAAGTATTGATCTGATCGTCGGTTGCTTTTTCACCGGTCCATCCCAAAGGATTGATATTTTGATAATCGATCACTGCTAAATTTTTAGCATTGAACTTAGCACCTTTACCAATCAGCGATTCACCAAAGTTATTGCTTACACCTGCTGAAGTCTTATCTTTTAAAATGATCTGAAGTTTACCTAACAATTGTTCTTTGATATCTTCAACATTTTGCTGGTGTACTTTTTCAACTTTTTCTAATTGTGCTTTTTCACGGATCTTACCATTCTTATCTTTCTTGGCACGTTGGAATAATTTTTTATCGATCACAACACCCTCAGTTCCGTTTGGTGCTTTTAATGAAGCATCTTTTGCATCACCTGCTTTATCACCAAAGATGGCACGCAATAATTTTTCTTCAGGTGTTGGATCCGATTCACCTTTTGGAGTGATCTTACCAATTAAAATATCACCTTCTTTAATTGTTGCACCAATGCGGATGATACCGTTTTCATCTAAATCTTTTGTTGCTTCTTCTGAAACGTTTGGTATATCCGGTGTTAATTCTTCTTCACCCAATTTAGTATCGCGAACTTCTAATTCATATTCATCAATATGAACTGAAGTAAATAGATCTTCACGAACAACTTTTTCATTGATCACGATAGCATCTTCAAAGTTGTAACCTTTCCAAGGCATGAAAGCAACTTTTAAATTTCTTCCGAGTGCCAGTTCACCATCAATGGTTGCATAACCTTCGGTCAAGAAATCTCCTTTCTTCACTTTCTGACCTTTCTTCACGGCAGGGTTTAAATTGATACATGTTGCCTGATTGGTCTTGATGAATTTTGTTAATTTATAAACCTGCAGATCATCATCAAAACTTATTAAACGGTCTGTATCATTTCTGTCGTAACGAACATGAATTTCGTTTGCGTCAACAAATTCAACAA
>JAGWPQ010000517.1 GCA_028877045.1 Bacteroidota bacterium
CAACAGAAATATTCAATGAATGTTTCATGCCGAGTTGCGGAATTTCGATGCAGCCATCGCAATATTTTAAAACCGAATCATCAACGCCTTCCACTTCATTGCCAAAAATAACGGCAATCGGTTGATGTTGTTCAGGAAATTTCTCTAATGAAATACTTCCTTCGGTTTGCTCAACAGCAAAAATTTTGTAGCCTCTGTTTTTTAATTCAACAACAGCTTCTTCGGTTGTCGGAAAATGAATCCAGTCAACGGTTTCAGTGGCACCCAATGCCGTTTTATGAATATCGCGGTGTGGCGGTTGCGGCGTATAACCGCATAAACAAATGGCTTCAATTAAAAAAGCGTCGGATGTGCGAAACACACTGCCAACATTGTGCATGCTGCGGATATTATCGAGCACAACGATAATTTTATTTTTATCGGCCTGCTTGAATTCCTCAACCGATTTGCGGCCCAGTTCGTCCATGCTTAATTTTCGCATGGCGCAAAAATACAGGCAATAGTTTATTTGAATAAAATATTTGCGGAGGATGGGAACACGGATGACACGGATGATACTGATTAATGCAGATTTTTATTTTACGAGCTGCATCTCTTTGATCATCGCCTGTTGCGTCGCACACTTTTACAGTTGAAGCTGTGTGCAGAGAGCCACGAGCATCGAGCAAAGGCTCACAGCTCGAGGCTAATAGCTCCTCCCTTTTCTTCAGTACAAGTGTGCGACGCAACCGCAGCCCAATAGCAATACACAAGTTGGTAACAAAATAAAAAATATTGTAACCAATTTTACGAAGGGTTTATATTTGTTGCCCATGTCGAAATCTATTTCCGATACACCTTTGATGCAGCAGCATAGGGCTATTAAACAAAAATATCCCGATGCCATTTTATTGTTTCGCGTGGGCGATTTTTACGAAACATTTGGTGAAGATGCCATTAAAGCATCGGCTGTGCTGGGCATTACCTTGACCAAGCGAAATAGCGGCGCAGCTTCATCTTTAGAGCTTGCCGGTTTTCCGCATCATGCACTGGATACTTATTTACACAAGTTGGTGAAGGCGGGTTACCGTGTTGCGATTTGCGATCAGTTGGAAAATCCGAAAGAAGCAAAAGGCATTGTAAAACGCGGCGTTACCGAATTGGTTACACCGGGCATTGCCACCAACGATAAATTATTAGAACATAACAGCAATAATTTTTTAGCGGCCGTACATTTTAATGAAGAAAATATCGGCGTTGCATTTTTAGATATTTCGACCGGCGAATTTTTTGTTGCCGAGGGCGATGAAGAATACATCGATAAATTATTGCAGAGTTTAAAACCTGCCGAAGTTATTTTTCAGCGCAGTTTTCAAAAACATTTTAAAGAAACATTCGGTACAAAATTTTATACCTATACTTTAGAGAGCTGGATCTTTGAAGAAGCTTTTGCAACCGAAACTTTATTAAAACATTTTCAAACAATTTCGCTGAAAGGTTATGGTGTTGAAAATTTGCATTACGGCATTATTGCTGCAGGCGCTGTTTTATATTATTTGAAGGA
>JAGWPQ010000518.1 GCA_028877045.1 Bacteroidota bacterium
CAGAAAGAAGACCAAAAAATTCTTGGGCTTCGGGTGTATTTCTATAAATAAAATTTCCCGATTGCGATATTTTGTTTTCCTGATTGCGATACCTGTTTAGGTTTTAGCAAAGCAATTTGCACCCTCAATTATACAGCTACTTATGAGGATCAAAAACAAAATGGCATTGCTGATTATACTCTGCACAGTACAAACCGTGATGGCACAAACAAAAGACAGTATCAAAACAACAATATTAAAAGATGTAAGCGTAACCGGTTATAGAACAGTAAAAGGAATAGGGCATTTCATGGATATAAAAGACGGTGTTATTTATGCCGGAAAAAAAACGGAACTAATTATTACAGACAGTCTGGATGCAAATAAAGCCATCAATAATACCAGACAAATTCTCGGACGCATCCCGGGGCTGAATATTGTAGAAACTGAAAGCAGCGGATTCACGGCTAATGGCATTGCAACAAGAGGATTGAATCCTACGCAAAGTATAGAAATGAATACAAGACAAAACGGTTATACGATCAGTGCAGATATTTATGGATATAATGAAGCCTATTATATTCCGCCAATGGAAGCGGTTAACAGGATTGAAATGGTAAGAGGTGCAGCTTCTTTACAGTTCGGCGCACAGTTTGGGGGCATGGTAAATTATGTAATAAAAGATGCTCCTATCAATAAACCATTTGAATTTGTCACTTCTCAAACCATGGGAAGTTTTGGACTGTTTAATTCGTTTAATTCTATCGGAGGTAATTATAAAAAAATAAGCTATTACGGTTTTATACAATACAGGAATATGGATGGTTATAGACCTAATAGCCAGCAATGGCAATTATCAGGTTATGGTAAAGTGTTGTATACTCCTTCTGCAAAATGGACTATAGGTATCGAATATTCTTTGTTAAGAAATCAGCTAAAAATGCCCGGTGGGTTAACCGATAGTTTGTTCAAAGCAGACCCCCGAACATCAACAAGATCGAGAAACTGGTTGGAAAGCCCCTGGAATATTGCAGCATCAACAGTTGAATTCCATCCATCCATTAATACATCTGTTAGCCTAAAAACAAACTACATTTTCAGCAGCCGTTCTTTAGTATGGAAAAATGAAGATGGAGGTCCTGAAGCTGTAGATAAGATAGATCCTTCTACCAATCAGTTTGTTCCAAGAGAAGTAGGTATTGAAAATATGCACAGCATCAGCTCTGAATTAAGAATATCACACAGTTACTTATCAGGCAATTACAAATCAACCTTAGCAAGTGGCGCAAGGATCAGTTATGCATGGTTTAAAAGATTAGGCGGCGGCGATGGAAATACTAACAGCGATTTTGATTTATCTATTACCGGAGATTGGGGATATAACTTAGATTTTACAACAACTAATATTGCGCCTTTTGTAGAAAATATTTTTCGTATAAACAATAAATTTACAATTACACCCGGATTGAGATTTGAATTTTTAAACAATACAATAGCAGGCTACAAAACAGACAGTATTTATAAACTAACAGCAGATGAAAATAAGAACAGGTATTTTTTGCTGAGTGGTATTGGTTTTGAATATAAGACGGGATATAATACAAGTATTTATGCAAACTTCTCTCAGGCATACAGGCCGATTGATTACAGTCAATTAGAACCATTTGGTGTAACATCACGAATTGATCACAATTTAAAAGATCAAAAAGGATTTAATTCAGACCTTGGTTACAGGGGGATCATTAAAAACTATCTGAACTTTGATTTTAGTTTGTTCTATCTCGCATATAATAACAGGATTGGTATTTTACTGCAAAGAGATTCTTTAACAGGTGCACAATATTCTGTCAGAACAAATATTGCCAACAGTGTTCACAAGGGGATGGAAAGTTATATTGAATTTAATCTTTTAAAATTTCTCCATGAAAAATCAAAGTGTGGATTAAGTGTTTTTAACAGCTTTGCATACATCGATGCCAGATACACAGATGGTCCATACAAAGGCAACAGAGTGGAAGCAGCAGCTAAAACCATTGAACGGATTGGATTAAGTTTCAGCAACAAAAATGTATCAGCCACTTTTCAGGTTAATACTGTTGGGGATGCTTACGGTGATGCTTCCAATGTGAAAATAAGCTCAGACCCTATTGCAGGTTATATTCCTGCATACACTGTATTGGATTTCAGCAGCACTTATAAATTTCAAAACTTTGCACTGAAGTTTGGTATTAACAATATTGCAGACAAAGCATATTTCACACGCAGAACCGATGAATATCCCGGCCCGGGTATAATACCTGCTATTGGCAGAAGTATTTATATAGGCTTTACTGCAAAATTTTAGCCTTAACAAAAAGACAAATAACGAGCATAATTATTCTTTCATTAATTGATACTATTATAGGTTTATAACCGAGTATATTCGAGTTTGCCTTATAAAGAATTATGAATACTTTTCAATTCTTAATCTAAAAATATTAGTTTTAAATAAGTTTAACTTTTCGGTTTTCATTAAAGTAAAGGTCCGCGAAGTCATCTTCAGTTTCTATACAGAATCAATAAATATTTTTACATCTTAACAAAAAAATAAAATATGAAAAAAGTTATGTTATCAGTAATATTATTAGTCGGGATTATATCGACTAAAGTAATTGCACAAGACTTGAAAGAAAAAGATGTACCAACTGCCGTTAAAGCAGCTTTTGTAAAAAAATATCCTGAGGCAAAAAAAGTTAGCTGGGAAAAAGAAAAAGGAAATTTTGAAGCCAATTGGGGAGGAAAATCCGGAGAAGATAATTCAGTTGTTTTCACTCCTGCTGCTGTTTTTGTAGAAATTGTTGTAGCCATTCCCATAAATCAAATACCCGCCGGTATTGCACCTTATGTTGCAAAGCATTATAATAATGCTAAAATAAAAGAAGCAGGTAAGGTAACAGATGCATCAGGTAAACACATGTTTGAGGTAGAAATCAAAGGCAAAGACCTGATTTTTGATGAACAAGGCGTTTTCATTAAAGAAGATTGAAATTAATGTCAAGAAATCTGACTATAAACAGCCTCATCATATAATGGCGAGGCTGTTTTATTTGGTGTTGTAAATATTTTTACAATTGGTCTAACTAGACATTACCTGTAAAACTACAACTCAATAACAATAATATTTTATTGAAAAAAGTATATCCTTTGTTGCAGCTTTTTGATAACTGCAGCGCTTGCATCCTGCATATTTTAAGTACATGATATTGTCAATTGCGGCGCCGGTTTGTATAAATCGGGTCAAAAAGTTTCACATAGAAGAAACATAAATATTTTGATGATAAGAGTCATATTTATTTATGATAATTTTCATAAAAGAAGAAAAATAATGTTACAACATTTGCTTCATTAATTTAATGTTTTAACAATTAAATATTTGTTTATGAAATCCTTCTTAATTTCTTGCAGTAAAATTTCAGTATTTATTTTTTTGTTTTGCTTATGGCAAAACGCTCTGAATGCACAAGACTCAACTGCAACTAAAATTGTAAAGAAAAAATATGTCAAGAGAACTTTTGAAGGTAACTATATAATAGATAATCAGAGTGTCATGGTACCACAGGCTAAAACTTTGAGTTTTGATATCCAGCACCGTTTTGGCACAGTTCAAAACTCCTTTCATGATTTTTTTGGGTTCTTTAATATTGCCACAATGCGGCTTGCAGTAGAATATACGCCTGTAAAAAATCTTCAAATAGGAACCGGATTATCGGGTGATAGGAATCAGGTTGATTTTAATTTAAAATATGCCATTTTACGGCAAACTGAAGATGGAAGTATGCCCATTAGTATGACTTATTTTGGTGATATGGCTATAGATACCCGGGGAAGTTATGATACTACAGCAATGTATATCAGTTTTGGTCAAAGATTTAGCTATTTCCATCAGATTATAATAGCCAGAAAGTTCTCTGAAAATTTTTCACTGCAGATAGCACCAAGTTGGTCGCATTTTAACAGCATCGTTGGCTCTGATGGTAATATGGTAGTAGGAATGAGGGATAACCATTTTGCAGTTGCTTTTTCGGGACGTTATAAAATAAGTCCTAAAACAGCAATTATTGCAGGATATGATATGCCGCTTTCAAATACCAATGGAATAATTCCAAATCCATTGCCTAATTTATCTTTAGGGTTTGATTTCACTACTTCAGGTCACGATTTTCAAGTATTTATTGGGAACTACGCACATATTCTGCCTCAAAATAATAATTACTATAATCAAAACAGTGATAATATGCTTAGCCAGTTTCTTATCGGGTTTAATATTTCGAGACTGTGGAATTTTTAACTTAAAAAATTTAAATTTATTTATGGTACCAGACAGGGCATTTGTAAAACTTTGCACGGAAGTTTGGTATAAACAATATTGCAGACAAGGTATATTACACACGCAGGACAGATGAATATCCAGGCCCCGGTATAATTCCTGCTATTGGCAGAAGTATTTATATAGACTTTACTGCAAAATTTTAATAGCATTTAGAAAAATA
>JAGWPQ010000519.1 GCA_028877045.1 Bacteroidota bacterium
AAATTAAATTCCAAGTATTATTATTCAATACAAATAATGAATCGTTTTTTTGTGCGACTATTTTATTATTAGTGAATAAAATATTTTTTACAGCACCAACGCTCAAACCATTGCTGCCACTGAGGTTGAACCAATTATTAAAATCAGCCAAGTTGTTTGCATTAACTGCTGCACGTTTTAATCCTTCATCGGTTGCTGCATAAAAATAAGTGCCATCGGTTGTAAACCCATTTACTTTTGCTTGACTGCCGTTGCTGCCAATGAACCATGTGTCTTTGATTTCAAACTTCGAAAGATCGGCAACGATAATTCCCAAACCACTGCACAAATAAGCAAAGCCGTTCGAACAAAAAATATTATAAATGCTTTTGTTACCACTGATAGTGCTTCGTTTTATATCACTGATGTTTTGAACATCACTTCCTTTCAGCACATCGAGATTGCTGTTGTTATAAACGATCACTAATTGTTGGGTTGTATTATCCCAACCAATACAACTCACACCAATATCATTCAGTCCGGTTATTTTATTGTAACGTTCAATTTCATTATTGGCATCAACACTAAATAAATTTGTTTTGGTGGCACAATAAATCTTATCGCCTTTTACAACTTCAATGGTGTTTTGATAATTCAAAAATTCGCGCCAGTTACCGATGGGAACTTGCGAGTGAGAAGTGAAAAGTGAAAGGTGAATAATTAATAGAACAATAATTATTTTAACTGCGACATTTCTTGCAGTGTTGCTTTTGACCTTTGACTTTTGATTTTTCACTTTCAACAACATAGTCAAATTTACAGGAATCTACTTATCCTGCATGGCAATGTATTTATGTATGGTACGGTAATTAACAAACCATAAAACCAATAAAATAATTAATGCTGTTGCGAAAGTATAAATTGAAGTAAGTGAGCTGACAAAAATATTTTGTTCCTGCAATACTTGATGTACCTCGAACTGCAAAGCTGTAATTGCAATTAATGAAATGATGATGATAATAATATTGGAAGGAAAAAATTGCTTCATTAAAAATCGTTGCAATTGTTTAGGCGATGCGCCGAGTGTGATGAGCAATTGTATTTCTTCTTTGCAGGATGCAATGGTCAACTGAATAAATAATGTGAACACCAGCAATGCAAACAATAACATCACCGCACCTGTGATCCAGCTCACATTAACAATGGCATTTACGATCTGACGGTATTTGGAGAAACGTGTTTTATCGGCATTGGTAGTTAACCCGTTATCACGCAGATACTGCACCAGCAAAGGGTTTCCGGGATCCTTGGTACGGATAACCACTCTTGATGGTTTTGCATTTTGCGTGTTGCCGAAATTTTTATTTGCCCAATCCATAAATTCCTGCGGCACCAATAAAGAACTTATCCGGTCGCTGAAACCAACAATTCTTCCGTTAGTAGTTACCACACCTTTATCGGTATTGATGTTTACTTTAAACACGATCATCTTTACAATATCCTGCGTTAACTGCGGCAAATTTTGCGATAAAGAAAATTGAAAATTATAAATATCCAGAAACATGTTTGGAGCGATCATCGGAATAAAATTATCGCCATCTTCCCATTTCCAGTCTTTGCTGTTCACATCAATAAAAGCCGATGGAACAGCTTCAAAAGATATCTCTGTAAAAAATGGAAAGCGGTCGCTGTAACTCTGGATGGATGCTTTAAAGCGGCTTGGCGTAAGGATCCCGACATCATCAATAAATTTTTGTTGTTTTAGTTTATTGATGTCTTCTTCTTTAAAAGTCGCAGCGCCGTATGTTTTATTGTTTAAGATTTTATTCAGCACCAAAAAATTAGCAATACTGTCCTGATTGGTTTTGCTGTGCAGCAGATCGTTATAATTGATTTGTATCTGCACAGCAGATAAAATTAATAACAACGCAACCGACAAGCCGATTATGGCCATCACAAATCTTGTGCGGCCTGAGGAAGTTTTAATTAATTTTTTTAAAAGATTGTTTAGCATTCTTTTTTGCAAAAAATTCATTGTCACCCTGGCTCTCGAAGGGTGATAAACGGAATGTTCGTTTTTTAATTCATGTTTCGAAAGCCTGCCAATGACACATTATGCAGCTTCTTGTTTTTCAAATAGTTGCATGTTATGTTTTTTAGCTAGTCTGTATAAAGCAAATTTTTCTTTTTGCTTTATTTGTTCTTCATATCTTTTTGTTCCCTGTTCTACATAATCTGTTCCTTTCGTTAGTGCATTGTAAAAGGCTTCTGCCAGTTTTCTTGCACCTGCTTTTATAGCTATGCCTGTATCCCTTCTTACTTTCAACTTTCTGATAAAACTACCTATTGCTGTATATTGACTACTGAGTAAACTTTGAGCACATTCTTTAAATATTTGTCCCGCTTTATTACATTTAGTGCCCTTTACTCTTTTATGCATTGCTCCACTTTGATGATGTTTCGGGGATAATCCACACCAGCTTACAAAATGTTTTTTTGTTGGGAATCGATTCATATCTACTCCTGTTTCTCCTATTAATCTTAGCAACGTATAATCATTAATTCCGGATATGCTACTCAAATTTGCACCATACAATTGTATTAATTTCCCATGCAATTCCTCTACCTTAGGAGCATGGTGACGGATGGGCTTTGCTTTGCTTTTTATTTTTATCTTTTTTGTTTCTTTACACATTTGTTCCAGTAATTTTTCTATTCGTTGATCTATTAATGCTATTTGTTGTTGATGCATTTCCCACAGTTGCATATTCTGATCCAGCATAAACAAATAGGTTTCATTATAATTCCCCTCTAATGCTTTTAATACCAATTCTCCTTTCTTTTTTATGATTCGTTTATCACATAAATTCAATAAGTAAATTTTATCATAATTACCCGACAGTATCGCTTTTATCATCCTTATTCCACTTGCACCATGAATCTGGCTTATTACTTCTTTTAATTTAATATTCATCAACTCCAAACATTTTTGCATCTTATTTACATACACACTACCCATATCTATTATATCAAGCCGTTCTCTCACCAACTGACGTATCTCCATAAACTTTCCTTCCGGTATAAAACTTTTACGCAGGATACCTGCTGCAAATAATTTTTGTATCCATCGGCAATCCTGTACATCTGTTTTACGACCCTTTACCTGCTTCGTTTCTTTTGGATTAACCAAGCACACTTTTAACCCGCAACTCTCCAATATGGCATACAATGACATCCAGTAAATTCCTGTTGCTTCCATCGCAACTTCTTTAATCCCTTTTTCCTGCAGATACTC
>JAGWPQ010000054.1 GCA_028877045.1 Bacteroidota bacterium
AGCAATTAGAATCAGAAGCCATTCATATCTTTCGTGAAGTTGCCGGTCAGTTCGAACGCCCTGCTCTCTTATTCAGCGGTGGCAAGGATTCTATCGTTTTGGTGCATTTGGCATTGAAAGCTTTTCGCCCCGGAAAATTCCCTTTTCCTTTAGTGCATATCGATACAGGGCATAATTTTCAGGAAGCTCTGGATTTCAGGGATGCTTTGGCAGAAAAGATAGATGAAAGATTGATTGTTCGTAAAGTTGAAGACACCATCAAATCAAAACAATTAACCGAACTGAAAGGAAAATTTGCAAGCCGCAATGCTTTGCAAACTTATACTTTATTAGATGCAATCGAAGAATTTGAATTTGATTGTTGCATCGGCGGTGCCCGCCGTGATGAAGAAAAAGCAAGGGCCAAAGAAAGAATTTTTTCGGTAAGAGATGAGTTTGGCCAATGGAATCCAAAATTGCAACGCCCCGAATTATGGAATACTTACAACGGTAAAATTCATAAAGGCGAAAATGTAAGAGTGTTCCCGATCAGTAACTGGACCGAATTAGATGTTTGGAATTACATACGCCGTGAAAAAATTGATTTACCATCCATTTATTTTGCGCATGAACGTGAAGTGTTGGAATGGGATGGACAATTGGTTGCTATTTCAAAGTTTATTCAGTTGGAAGAAACAGATAAAGTTTCTGTAAAAAAAGTTCGCTATCGTACCGTTGGTGATATGACTTGTACAGCTGCTGTTGAATCGAACGCAACAACTTTAGATGAAGTGATCAATGAGATCATTGTCACCAAAACAAGCGAACGCGGCGAAACAAGAATTGATGATAAAGTAAGTGAAGCTGCGATGGAAGACAGAAAAAAGAACGGATATTTTTAACCTAAGTAGTAAGTCTTAAGTTGCAGGTTTTAAGTTTAAAACGCCTGCACTTATAACTCATAACTTATAACTTATAACGAAATGGACATACTACGTTTTATAACAGCAGGAAGCGTTGATGACGGCAAAAGCACGCTGATTGGGCGTTTGCTGTACGATAGCAAAAGTATTTTGATCGATCAATTGGAAGCGATCGAGAGACAAACAAAGAACCGTGAAGATGGTGAAATTGATCTGGCTTTATTAACTGATGGTTTACGTGCCGAACGCGAACAGGGCATTACGATTGATGTTGCGTATAAATATTTTTCAACGCCGGTAAGAAAATTTATCATCGCTGATGCACCGGGTCATATTCAGTACACACGCAACATGGTTACGGGTGCATCGAATGCAAATCTTGCCATCATTTTGGTAGATGCAAGAAATGGTGTTGCCGAACAAACACGTCGTCATTCCATCATCACATCATTACTTGGAATCAAGCATGTTGTTCTTGCGATAAACAAAATGGATTTGGTAGATTACTCGCAGGATGTGTATAATAACATTGTGATCGATTACTCGAAAGTGGCAGAAACACTGGGTTTGAAGGATGTTACCTATATTCCCATCAGTGCATTGAACGGAGATAATATTGTTGACAAATCTGATAAATATCCGTGGTATGAAGGTGATTCGTTATTGCATTATTTAGAAACAGTTGAAATTCATAACGACATTAATTTAACCGATGCACGTTTTCCGGTGCAATATGTTATTCGTCCGCAAACAGAAGAGTTGCACGACTATCGCGGTTATGCCGGAAAAATTACCAGCGGCATTTACAAAAAAGGAGATAAAATAATTGTTCAGCCTGCAGGGATAGAATCAACTATTTCCAAAATTGAAATTGCTGGTAAAGAAGTTGATGAAGCATTTGCACCGCAAAGTGTGGTGTTGCATTTAGCCGATGATATCGATATCAGCCGCGGCGATATCATTGTTCAAAAAGATAATCAACCTAAAATCGAAAATGAAATTGAAGTGCTGATGTGCTGGATGGACAATAAACCTTTCATCAAAGGAAATAAATATTTATTGCAACTGAACAGTCGCGTGGTGAGAACTGTTATAAAAGATATAGAGTACAAATTAGACGTGAACAGCTTGGAAAAGATCTATGAGTTTGATAAAGTTGGATTGAATGATATTGTGAAAGCAACCATCAAAACCGCGTCGGCATTGCCTTTTGACCCGTACAAAGATTTGCCTAACAATGGTGGTGCTATCTTAATTGATGAAACAAGTTTAGTAACCGTTGGAGCCTGCATGCTTCAATAAAATAATAATTGATGGGCCAGCAAGCATTTATTGAAAGATTATTTACGCAAAATACAAAAGCATATTCTGCTTTTCCTGATAAAGAATTGGCCGAAGAATTTATTGATCAGCTATTTAATTTTTTATTTCTTCCCAAAACGGTTCGGCATAAACAACCGAAAGACCTGGAGAAAGAATTTGATTCGCTGAAAGATAATTTTGCCAGTTTAGTGTTTGATATCTTGCATGATGCCGGTAAAACAGAGGAAGTAACAAAAATATTTTTTGAAGCAATTCCCGACATCTATTACAAATTGATTCATGATGCGGAAACAATTTTACAATTCGATCCTGCAGCACAATCGCTGGAAGAAGTATTGGTTGCTTACCCGGGTTTTTATGCAACAACTATTTACCGTTTATCGCATCAACTGTGCCTTCAGGGTGTAAAAATATTACCAAGATTATTTACAGAATACGCACACAGCAAAACAGGAATTGATATTCATCCTGGTGCAAAAATTGGCGACAGTTTTTTTATTGATCACGGCACCGGAATTGTTATTGGCGAAACAACAGTGATTGGAAATAATGTAAAAATTTATCAGGGTGTAACATTGGGTGCGTTGAATGTGTCGAAAGAAAAAGCAAAAACAAAACGCCATCCAACCATTCAGGACAATGTAATTATTTATTCGGGTGCCACTATTTTGGGTGGCGATACGGTTGTTGGTCACGATAGCGTGATCGGCGGAAACGTATGGCTGACCTACAGTGTATTCCCTCATTCAATTATTTATCACAAAAGTGAAGTGGCCATAAAAGATAAATTCCCTGCAACAGATGCATTGAATTTTGTGATCTGATGAAGAATGATATGAACGTACAAGAGTGCGACGCAACAGGCGATGACATGAAAAACAAAAGCTCGGGAACAAAAACTAAAAACTAAAACGTTGATAATTGGCAGATGCTAAAATAAATTAGCAGTAAAAAATTAAAATAAATAATTCGTAAAAATTCGTGTAATAAAAATTAAAAAATGAAAGCAAATAATATTTTAGAAACAATTGGCAATACACCTCATGTAAAAATCAATAATCTTTTTGGAAAGGATCATGAAGTGTGGATCAAGTTGGAAAAAAATAATCCGGGCGGAAGTATTAAAGACCGTATTGCATTGGCGATGATTGAAGATGCTGAGCAAAAAGGTTTATTAAACAGCAACAGCATTATTATTGAACCCACAAGTGGCAATACCGGCATTGGCCTGGCATTGGTGGCAGCAGTAAAAGGTTATAAAATAATTTTAGTGATGCCAGAAAGCATGAGTGTTGAAAGAAGAAAGCTGATGGAAATTTACGGCGCGCAATTTGTTTTAACACCAAGAGAAAAAGGAATGAAAGGCGCCATTGAAAAAGCAAAAGAATTAGTTGCCGAAACACCAAATGCATGGTTGCCGCAACAATTTGATAATGCTGCAAATTCGGAGATACATAGAAAAACAACGGCTCAGGAAATTATAAATGACTTTGCTGATGGATTAGATTTTGTTATCACTGGTGTTGGAACAGGCGGACATATTACCGGTGTTGCAGAAATATTAAAACAAAAATTTTCAAACCTGAAAGTGTTTGCAGTTGAACCCGAATTATCGGCTGTGTTAAGTGGCGGAACGCCCGGCCCGCACCCGTTACAGGGCATTGGCGCAGGATTTGTTCCATCTATTTTAAACACAAAAATTTTAGATGGCATTATTCAGGTTGGTAAAGAAGAAGCATTTTCGTACGCACAAAAATTAGCAAAAAAAGAAGGCATTTTAGCAGGTATTTCAACCGGCGCATCGTTGGCTGCAGTTGCAAAAAAATTAATTGATATTCCTAAAGGATCGAAAGTATTGACGTTTAATTACGATACCGGCGAAAGATATTTATCGATTGAAGGTTTGTTTTAAAAAAAAAATTTCGAAGAGATTGAAAACCCAATCTCTTTTTTATAAATTATTATCCTACAATTTAAGTAGATTAACAATGAATAAAATAAAAAATACAGGCAAAGTTATTTTAGCAGGCGCAGGTCCCGGCGATCCTGATCTGATAACGATTAAAACAGTTAATTATTTACAGCAGGCTGATGTAGTGCTGACAGACAGGTTAGTGAGCGAAGAAATATTAACCCGCTATGTAAATAAATATGCCGAAATTATTCGTGTTGGTAAACAATGCCGCAGAGGAATTTCTACCTCGCAAAAAACGATCAATGAATTAATTGTTGAACATGCATTGCAGGGAAAATTAGTGGTACGTTTAAAAGGTGGCGATGTTTCAATCTTTTCGAATATTTTAGATGAATTGCAAACACTGCAGGAACATAATATTTCGTTCGAAATCATTCCGGGCGTTACAGCTTCTTTAGGTGCTGCAGCTTATGCAGGGATTCCTTTAACCGCAAGAGAATATTCAACAGCAGTAAGGCTTTTAACGCTTTATAAATCAACTGTTGTAAGCGATGAGTACTGGAAAGAATTAGCAAAAACGGATGACACGCTTGTATTTTATATGAGCTCCGAAACATTGGATGATGTGGTTGAAAAACTAATGCAGAATAATATCCCTTCTGATAAATTACTTGCTGTTGTGGAGCAGGCTACCACTCCTTTTCAACAAGTGTATATTTCTGATTTATGCGATTATCAAAATACTTTGAAAGGCAAAATATTTTTATCGCCATCATTGGTAATCATCGGAAAAGTAGTTTCGTTGCACGAAAAATTTACATGGTTTACAAGCAATAAAAATCATGAACATTATTTTAAGCCATTAACAAAATCACCGCTTGTTGATCACGAACAAAAAATAGTAGCAACTGTTTTATCCTGATAAAAACGTTTCAGCGAATCGATACAATTTAACTTCGCCAATTCATGTAATTCGCAGAAATTCGCGGAATAAAAAATAAAAATTAATGTCAACCATTATCGATCTCATCGGCAATACACCACTCGTTGAATTAAAAAGAATTCCAACAAATAAAAACGTTACCATCTATGCAAAATTAGAAGGCAACAATCCCGGCGGAAGTGTGAAAGACCGTGCAGCCTATGGCATGATAAAACATGCGATCGATAACGGCGACATTAAACCCGGCATCAAATTAATTGAAGCAACAAGCGGTAACACCGGTATTGCATTGGCATTAATTGCAAGTATGTTTGGCGTTGAAATAGAATTAGTGATGCCCGAAGATGCAACCAGAGAAAGGGTTTCAGCCATGAAGGCGTTTGGTGCAAAAGTAATTCTCACACCGAGGGAAAGAGCCATGGAAGCCGCCATCGATTATGCCAACGA
>JAGWPQ010000520.1 GCA_028877045.1 Bacteroidota bacterium
GGCCACAACGGTTCAATCGTTTTAATCCAGAAGTAATCACTTTTAATCATAAGAACATGCAAGTAGATGTATTAAATATAAAAGGACAAATAACCGGCAGAACGGTTGAATTACCCGAAGAAGTGTTTGGTGTAGAACCTAATGATCATGTGATCTATTTGGCGGTAAAACAATATTTGGCCGCCGGTCGTTCAGGTACACACAAAGTAAAAACACGTGCCGAAGTACATGGTGCAAGCCGCAAATTGCACAAACAAAAAGGTACTGGTGGTTCGCGCAAAGGTAATATCCGTAACCCTTTGTATAAAGGTGGTGGTACTATCTTCGGACCAAAACCACACGGTTACGATTTTAAATTGAACCGTAAAGTAAAAGACCTTGCTAAAATATCTGCATTAAGTTATAAAGCAAAAGAAAATGCAATTGTAATTGTTGAGGATATCAATTTAGATGCACCAAAAACAAAACAATTATTGGAAGTTTTCAATGCCTTGAATGTAGCTGATAAAAAAGCAATTCTTATTTTACCTGAATACAACGACAATGTGTATTTAAGTACACGTAACGTACCTAATATCGATGCCACTTTATTGGCCGATATCAATACTTACGAAATTGTAAATGCCGATGTATTGGTATTTACAGAGAACACAGCAAAAATTTTTGCAGATAACGAAGCTGTAGAAGCTTAATAATAAAACGTTTCAACTTTTATAAAATGAAACTGACAGAAGTTTTAGTAAAACCGATCTTAACCGAAAAAGCAAATGCCCAACAGGAAAAGTTGAGAAAATATTCTTTTAAGGTTGATCGCAGAGCAAACAAATTGGAAATTAAAAAAGCAGTAGAAGAGTTCTATGGTGTAAGTGTGGTTGATGTAAATACTGCTGTAGTTCCCGGAAAAAATAAAACACGCTATACAAAAGCAGGTTTTATTCAGGGACAAAAGCCGGCTTTCAAGAAAGCAATGGTTACAGTTGCTGAAGGCGAATCAATAGATTTATATTCTAACATTTAATTATAGCAAGCGAAGCTGAAAATTTCGCGTAAACTGAAAAGAAATGGCATTAAAAAAGTACAAACCAATGACAGCCGGCACACGCTGGAGAATTGGAAATGCTTATGCTGAGATCACTACCGACAAACCTGAAAAGAGTTTGTTGGAGCCTGTAAAAAAATCGGGCGGACGTAATTTTCAGGGTCGTCGTTCAATGCGATACATTGGTGGCGGTCATAAGAAACATTATCGTATCATAGATTTCAAGCGTAACAAACATGGTGTTGAAGCAACAGTAGCTTCTATTGAATACGATCCAAACCGTACTGCATTTATTGCTTTATTGCAATATGCTGATGGCGAAAAAAGATACATACTTGCACCACAGGGATTGCAGGTGGGTACAAAGGTTATTGCAGGCGATGATGTAGCACCCGAAATTGGTAATGCATTGCAGATGAAGCATATTCCTTTGGGTACTGTGATCCATAATATTGAATTGCAACCCGGACAAGGTGGTAAATTGGTAAGAAGTGCAGGCACTTCGGCTCAGTTGGCCAATAAGGAAGAAAAATATGCCATATTGAAAATGCCAAGTGGTGAGTTGAGAAAATTATTGATCAATTGTTATGCGACAGTTGGTGTTGTTTCTAACAGCGATCATAATCTGGAAACTGCAGGTAAAGCCGGTGTTAACCGCTGGAAAGGAATCCGCCCACGTATCCGTGGTGTTGCGATGAACCCTGTAGATCATCCGATGGGTGGTGGTGAAGGTAAAGCTTCAGGTGGTCAGCCTCGTTCAAGAAATGGCCAGTACTCAAGAGGTTTGAAAACCAGAACTAAAGGAAAGGGCAGTGATAAACTGATCATTCAGAGAAGGGACGGAAAGAAATTAACTAAGTAATCGAAAGTTAAAATGGTCTCGCTTAAAACGGGACAAATAAACAAGATTGAAATTTAAGATGATAAGAAGTCTTAGATCATCAGTCACAAATCAAAAATAAAAATGGGTCGTTCAATTAAAAAAGGTCCTTACGTTGATGCCAATCTGGATGGCAAAATAGTTGCGATCAACGAAGGAAAGGCTAAGAAAGGTGTAATTAAAACATGGAGCCGTCGCAGTACGATCACTCCTGATTTTGTAGGACACACTTTTGCAGTGCACAACGGAAATAAATTCATTCCGGTTTATGTAACTGAATTCATGGTAGGACATAAGTTAGGTGAGTTTGCACCTACCAGAAATTTCAGAGGTCATTCAGGTTCTAAACAATAAGTAAGTAAAGTTTCAATATTTAATTTTATTAATACTGAAACAAAAAACTAATAACAAAAAGAAATGGAAGCAGTAGCTAAACTGAACAATTATCCCACAGGTCCACGCAAAATGCGTTTGCTTGCTGACGTGATCAGAGGAATGGAAGTGGAGAAAGCGTTGGCTATATTGGAGCATCACCCTCAACACAATGCTACACCGTTGGCAAAATTGTTGAAGAGTGCTATCAATAACTGGGAGCAAAAAAATAATGGTGCAAGTGCGGCCGATAGCAGCCTTGTTGTAAAAACGGTTTTTGTTGATGGTGGCCGCGTATTGAAACGTATGCGCCCGGCACCACAAGGTCGTGGGTACAGAGTAAGAAAACGCAGCAACCATGTAACAATTATTGTTGATTCTAAATTAATGAAACCATAAAATATGGGTCAGAAAGCAAATCCTATTGGTAATAGATTAGGTATCATCCGCGGATGGGAAAGCAATTGGTACGCCAGCAAAAAAGATTATGCAGGCAAATTGATTGAAGACGATAAAATCCGTACTTACTTAAACGCCCGTATCAGCAAAGGCGGCATCGCTAAAATTGTTATCGAGCGTACATTAGGTAAGTTAATTGTAACTATTCATACAAGTAAACCGGGTATCATCATCGGTAAAGGTGGTGGAGAGGTTGACCGTATCAAGGAAGAGTTGAAGAAATTGACAAGTAAAGATGATGTGCAGATCAACATCCTTGAAATACGCCGTCCTGAACTGGATGCAACAATTGTTGGTGATACAATTGCCCGTCAGATCGAAAACCGTATCAACTTTAAACGTGCCACTAAAATGGCCATTGCTTCTACACTCCGCATGGGTGCCGAAGGAATCAAAGTTAGATTAAGTGGTCGTTTGGCAGGTGCCGAAATAGCACGTACCGAAGAATTCAAACAAGGTCGTACGCCATTGCATACATTCCGTATGGATATTGATTATGCAAACGTTTTTGCACAAACAGTATACGGAAAGATCGGTATCAAAGTATGGATCTGTAAAGGTGAGGTTTTAGGAAAACGTGAATTGAATCCAAACTTTGTTGGCGGTAAGAATGATTTGAGCGACAGAAGAGAAAACAGAGGTGGTGATGACAGAAGAGATGATAGAAGAGGTGGTGGCAGAGACGACAGAAGAGGTGGTGGTGAAAGAAGAGATAATAACCGTGGCGGCGGAGGAAGAGGAAGAAACTAATGAGCAAATATGAAAATGAGACGAGTTATTTAATTCTCAAGTTTTCAGATTTTCAAATTTTCAAATTACTATAATGTTACAGCCTAAAAGAAGCAAACATAGAAAACAGCAGAAAGGCCGCATCCGCGGAGTAGCTAAAAGAGGTACGTCTATATCATTTGGAACTTATGCATTAAAAGCATTGGAACCTATTTGGTTAACGAATCGCCAGATCGAAGCTGCCCGTCAGAGTATGACACGTGCAATGAAACGTGAAGGTAATGTATGGATCCGCATATTTCCAGATAAGATCATTACACGCAAACCTTTGGAAGTGAGGATGGGTAAAGGTAAAGGTAACCCTGAGTTTTGGGCTGCAGTGGTAGAACCCGGACGCATCTTATTCGAATGCGATGGTGTTACTGAAGCAACAGCTAAAGAAGCGATGGAATTAGCTGCGCAGAAATTACCTATCAAAACAAAATTCGTTATCAGAAGAGATTTGCAAGCATAATTTAAAAAACAGAATTGCAATGGCTAACAATAAAAAAGATTTTAATAAAAGTTTGAAGGATTTGACTGAAGCCGATCTAAAAGCCCGCATTCAGGAAGATTCACTTCGTTTGAAGAAACTTGAATTTGCTCACGCTATTTCTCCATTGGAAAACCCAATGAGTATTCGTGGCCTGAGACAAGATATTGCCCGTATCAAAACGGAATTACAAAAAAGAGCTTTGGCTTAATAACCAAATAAAATGCAAACAATGGTTGAAAGAAATTTGCGTAAAACAAGAACAGGGGTAGTTACCAGTAATAAAATGGCTAAGACCATTACTGTTGCTGTTGAAAGAAAAGTAAAACACCCTATCTACGGTAAGTTTGTAAAGAAAACTACCAAGTTCCATGCTCATGATGAAAAAGATGAGTGTACGATCGGTGATGTGGTGAAGATCATGGAAACCCGTCCGCTTAGTAAAACAAAGCGTTGGAGATTAGTAGAAGTAGTAGAAAAAGCGAAATAAATTATTTCTGATTTGGGATTTGAGATTTGAAATTCTTTCCGAATTCTAAATATCAAATCTGAAATTTCAAATTTCAAATTTTAAAAAGATGATTCAGCAAGAAAGCAGATTAAATGTGGCTGACAACAGCGGCGCCAAGGAAGTACTTTGCATAAAAGTGCTCGGTAACAGCGGTCAGGACTATGCTAAAATTGGCGATAAGATCGTAGTAACAGTTAAGGACGCCATTCCTGCAGGCGGTATTAAAAAAGGTACTGTTTCAAAAGCAGTAATTGTTCGTACAAAAAATAAGTTGCGCCGTAAAGATGGTTCTTATATCCGTTTTGATGATAATGCAGTTGTATTATTGAACAATGCTGATGAACCTCGCGGTACACGTATTTTTGGGCCGGTAGCAAGAGAATTACGTGATAAAGGATATATGAAAATTATATCATTGGCACCCGAAGTGCTTTAGTAAATTAAAAAATAAAAATTAAGCTAAGCGTTAGCGTTTAGCGTTAAGCTTTAAGTATAATAAAATGAGTAACAGATTCAAACCAAAATTTAACATCAAGAAAGGCGACTCAGTTGTTGTGATCGCCGGTGATGATAAAGATTTGAAAAAGCCACGCAAAGTATTAGAAGTTATTGTTGACAAAGGCCGTGTTGTGATCGAAGGTGTGAACATAGTAACCAAACATACAAAGCCAAGTGCTCAAAACACTAAAGGTGGTATCGTTAAAATAGAAGCGCCTATTAACATCAGCAATGTTCAGTTATGGGATGCAAAATCAAAATCTGCTACTAAAATCAAACGTACCAGAGTAGAAGGTAAATTAGTTCGTGTATCAAAAAAATCAGGGGAGGTAATTAAATAATGAGTACCGTAAAATATTCTCCGAGGTTAGCAGAAAAGTACAAAAAAGAAGTTGTACCTGCTTTAGTAAAAAAGTTTGCATACAAAAGCATTATGCAGGCTCCTAAACTGGAAAAGATTTGCATCAACCGTGGTGTGAATGGTGCTGTTACCGATAAGAAATTGGTGGATGTTGCTGTTGGCGAATTGGAACAGATCACAGGTCAGAAAGCTGTTGCTACTTTTTCTAAGAAAGATATTTCGAATTTTAAATTACGTAAAGGAATGCCTATTGGCGCAAGAGTTACTTTACGCGGCGAAAAAATGTACGAGTTCTTAGACAGATTAGTTTCTATTGCCTTACCACGTGTTCGTGATTTCAAAGGTGTTAGCGATAAGGCATTTGACGGCAGAGGCAATTATACTTTAGGTGTTACCGAACAGATCATTTTCCCTGAGATCGATATCGATAAAGTAAATAAAATTACCGGGTTGGATATCACTTTGGTAACAAGTGCGCAAACAAATGAAGAAGCATACGAATTGTTGAAAGAATTAGGTATGCCATTCAAAAACATTAAAAAAGACAATAACTAATAATAATATCACATGGCAAAAAAATCAATCACAGCCAGACAAGCTAAGCGTGAAAAATTGGTTGCTAAGTTTGCAGAAAAACGTACTGCTTTAAAAGCAGCAGGCGATTATGCAGCATTAGACCAGCTTCCAAAAAATGCATCGCCTGTTCGTTTAAAAAACCGTTGCCAATTAACCGGCCGTCCCAAAGGATACATGAGATACTTTGGCCTGTCGAGAATAATGTTTCGTGATATGGCTTTGAACGGAAAAATTCCCGGCGTGAAAAAAGCAAGCTGGTAATATTTAACTATAACTTCCCGATCGATCGGGATGCATAGAAACAACATTTTGAACTGAATTAATTTTAATAAACATGGTAACTGATCCAATTGCAGATTTTCTAACCAGGATTCGTAACGCTCAGATGGCTGGTCACAGATTAGTTGAAATTCCTGCTTCTAATTTGAAGAAGAGAATTACTGAGATATTGTATGAACAAGGTTATATCCTGAAATACAAATTCGAAGACGATAACAAACAGGGTGTGATCAAGATCGCATTGAAATATGATGCAGCTACAAAACAACCCGCTATCCGTTCTTTAGAAAGAGTTAGCCGTCCGGGTTTGCGCCAGTATGCAAAGCCTTCCGAAATTAAAAGAGTGATCAATGGTTTGGGTGTTGCTATCGTTAGTACTTCAAAAGGAGTATTGACCGATAAACAAGCCAAGGCACAGAATATCGGTGGCGAAGTACTTTGTTATATTTCGTAAAAAAATTTTGATGTAATCATCAAAACAAAAAAATATTTTCTGATACATTAAGCTGTTTCCTATACAGGCTGATCGGTCAGAAAAAACAAAAATTAAAAAACATAAACAGAAATTATTATGTCTCGTATAGGTAAGAAACCGGTTTCAATTCCAAAAGGTGTTACAGTAACTGTTGGAGCAGATAATGTAATTACAGTGAAAGGACCAAAAGGCGAATTGAAGCAAGCAATTGATCGCGATATTACTGTAGAGGTGAAAGCCGATGAAGTACTGTTCAACCGTCCTACTGATCAGATCCGTCACCGTGCCATGCATGGGTTGTATCGTGCATTGGTTGGAAACTTAGTGAAAGGTGTTACTGAAGGATATAAAAAAGATCTTGAATTAGTGGGTGTGGGTTTTAAAGCAGCCAATCAGGGAAACATTTTAGATCTTGCTTTAGGTTATTCGCACAATATCATATTCGAAGTTCCTAAAGAATTAAAAGTGGCAACTGCAACTGAAAAAGGAAAGAACCCAACTATTTCTCTGGAAGGGATCGATAAACAATTATTAGGTCAGGTTGCTGCTAAACTGAGAAGCTTACGTAAACCTGAACCATACAAAGGAAAAGGTGTTAAGTACAGCGATGAGATTTTGAGAAGAAAAGCAGGTAAAGCAGCCGGTAAATAGTTGATTAGTTAAATGGTTTATTAGTTTATTGGTGAGAGCCAAAACAAGTAAACCGAAAACTGATAAACCAATTAACAAAAACAAAGCTTCCGGCAGAATCGGAAGATGCAAATAGAAAAACAATGAATAGTAAATTAGTTCAAAGGCAGAAGATCAGATACCGCATCCGTAAAAAAGTTGCAGGTACCGCTGTAAAGCCTCGTCTGTCTGTATTCAGAAGTAATGCAGAAGTATATGCTCAACTGATCGATGATGATAACAGTGTAACACTGACAGCAGCTTCTTCTTTAGATAAAGATATCGTTGCTCAAAAAGTGACTAAGACCGAGAAATCAAAATTAGTTGGTGCGAAAGTAGCATTGAAAGCAAAAGAATTAGGTATTGAAACATGTGTGTTTGACAGAGGTGGTAATTTATACCACGGTCGTGTGAAATCTGTTGCTGATGGTGCAAGAGAAGGCGGACTTAAATTTTAATTCACGAACATTAATTAATCGTTAGATAAATGTCTAAAGTAAACGAAAATAAAGTAAAAGCCGGTGGCGAAGTGGAACTTAAAGATAAAGTTGTTGCCATTAACCGTGTTGTAAAAACTACAAAAGGCGGACGTACTTTCAGTTTCTCTGCATTGGTAGTTGTAGGTGATGGTAATGGTGTTGTGGGACAAGGCTTGGGTAAAGCAAAAGAAGTACAGGAAGCAATCGCTAAAGGTATTGATGATGCTAAAAAGAATTTAGTGAAAGTGCCGATCATGCACGGAACTATTCCGCACGAACAATTAGCAAAAGCCGGTGCTGCAAAGGTTTTAATTAAACCTGCTGCTCATGGTGCCGGTGTAATTGCGGGAGGCAGCATGCGTGCTGTTTTGGAAAGTGCGGGTATTACCGACGTATTGGCAAAAAGTTTGGGATCTGCTAATCCTCATAATGTGGTTAAAGCAACTATCAACGCCTTAACTTTATTAAGAGAGCCCATTCAGGTTTCTAAAACGCGCAGAATTAAATTAAGTAAAGTATTTAACGGATAATCATTCAGTCGGCAGTCGTGAGTCGGCAGTCGTGAGTCAAATCACAGATATATGAAAAAGATTAAAATAACACAGGTTAAAAGCGGTATTGACAGATCAGAGCGTCAGAAACAAACATTGATCGCTTTGGGTTTGAAAAAAGTTAATGCCTCAAAAGAAGTGGAAGCAACTCCTCAAATTCTCGGAATGGTAAGTAAAGTTAGCCATTTGGTGAAGGTTGAAGAGATAGCATAATTAAAAAATTTGAAAATTAATTAATTTGAAAATGAGTCATTCCAAGAGATTGATTCATTTTTAATTTTTAAATTTTCGGGTTTATATATTTTCAAATTAAATTGCGAGGGGTGATTCCCCGTAAGTTCAAAATCAAATTAAACATGAAACTACACACATTAAAACCGGCAGAAGGTTCAACTCACAAACAAAAAAGAATTGGCCGCGGCGAAGCCAGCGGTAAAGGTGGTACATCAACACAAGGTAATAAAGGTGGACAAAGCCGTGCAGGTTATGCCCGTAAAAATGCGTTCGAAGGCGGACAGATGCCTATTCAGCGCCGTATCCCTAAACGCGGTTTTAAAAATAATAACAAGATCACTTATAAAGTTTTCAATTTAGGTCAGATCGATAAATTACAGGAGAAATATGCATTCGCAGAATTCTCGGCAGAAAATTTATACATCAACGGATTAATTAACCGTACCGATAAAGTAAAGATATTGGCAACAGGTGAATTGAAATCCAAACTTTCTTTTAAAGTAAATGCTATCAGCGAAAAAGCAAAAGCGGCAATTGAAGCAACTGGTGGAAGCGTTGAAATAGTAAAATAAACATTAACTTGCCAGACACATCAAGTATGTGTCTTTTTGATTTTAGAGCATTAACTTTTAATTTCAGAATCTGTGAAAAAATTAATTCAAACATTAAAAAATATCTGGGCCATCGAAGAGTTGCGTAATAAGATTACGATAACATTGGCTTTGATATTTGTTTATCGTTTAGGTAATCACATTGTGTTACCGGGCATCAATCCAAATTTATTAGATCAGGCAAAATTGAGTGCATCAAGTAAAGGATTGTTGGGATTGTTTGATGCATTTGCAGGAGGTGGTTTTAGCCAGGCTTCTATTTTTGCATTAGGCATCATGCCATATATTTCTGCTTCTATCTTTATGCAATTGATGACCATCCTGGTTCCTCAATTACAAAAAATTCAGAAAGAAGGTGATAGCGGCCGTAAAAAAATAAATCAATGGACACGTTATCTGACCATTATCGTTACTGCATTTCAGGCCGGTGCCTATATTCAATATTTAACTAATCCGCAGGGCGGATATGCGCAGGCAATTTTGTTGGACAGAACTGTCTTCACATTTGTTACCATCATTGTTTTATCTGCAGGTACCATGTTTGTAATGTGGTTGGGCGAAAGAATTCAGGATAAAGGAATTGGTAATGGTACATCCATCATCATCATGATCGGTATCCTCAGCCGCTTGCCGCAAAACTTATTGCAGGAGTTCACTGCAAAAAGCCAGAAAGCAGGTGGTGGATTATTGATTTTCTTAATTGAAATTGCTGTATTGGTTGCAGTGATCCTGGGATTGATAATTTTGGTGCAGGGTGTTAGAAAAATACCTGTTAATTATGCCAAACAAATTATCGGCAACAAACAATTTGGCGGCGCACGTCAGTTCCTTCCCGTGAAAGTGAACAGTGCCGGTGTAATGCCCATCATCTTTGCTCAGGCAATCATGTTCTTGCCAACATTGGTATCATTCACAAACTTGGATTCAGCAAAAGGTATTGTCAGGATATTTAACGATCACAGCAATCCATGGTACATGTTGATCTACTCGGTAATGGTAATTGGATTTACATTTTTATACACTGCATTAATATTTAATCCAAAACAAATTTCAGAAGATCTGAAACGCAATAATGGGTTCATTCCCGGAGTAAAACCCGGACAACCAACGGCCGATTATATTGGTTCTATCATGGATAGGATCACATTACCCGGTGCTGTGTTCCTGGCGATTGTTGGTATCATGCCGGGCTTTGCACAAAAATTAGGTGTGACATCTGCATTCAGTACTTTCTTTGGTGGTACATCATTATTAATTATGGTTGGTGTTATCTTGGATACACTTCAACAAATAGAAACTTATTTATTAATGCGTCAGTACGATGGATTGATGAGTAGCGGTCGTATGCAGGGAAGACAAACAGTTTCGTCAACTACTATTTAAAAAATAAAAATGAACTTTGCAAACCTGTTGGGAATTTTATTCTGACAGGTTTCTTTTATTTTATAATGACACGAAGGGAGAATATGATGATTTATAAAACAGATGCTGAAGTTGCTTTAATGAAAGAAGCTGCTTTGTTGGTAAGTAAAACACTAACCGAAGTAGCTAAAATATTAAAGCCCGGCGTCACTACTTTACAGATAGATAAATTATGTGCCGATTTTGTACGCGACCATAAAGCAATTCCGTCATTTTTAAATTATAACGGTTATCCTTACACTGTTTGTGCAAGTGTGAATGATGTGGTGGTACATGGTTTTCCCAATAAAGTTGAACTGAAAGAAGGCGATATTGTTTCGATAGATATGGGTGTGATATTAAATGGCTGGCATGGCGATCATGCTTATACTTTTATCCTCGGTGAAGTAAGTGATGCGATATTGCAACTGGTAAGAGTAACCAAAGAAAGTTTATACAAAGGAATTGAAAAAGCAATTGTGGGCAACCGCTTAGGCGATATCTGTTATGCGATCCAGGAACATACCGAAAAAAAATATGGTTATGGTGTGGTGAGAGAATTGGTGGGACATGGTTTGGGAAGATCGTTGCACGAAGATCCGCAGGTACCCAATTACGGTAAACGTGGCAATGGCCCGATGCTGAAAGAAAATTTAGTATTGGCCATTGAGCCGATGATCAATCTGGGAACAAAAGATGTTGTTACCGAAAGCGATGGCTGGACCGTAAGAACCAGGGATCATAAAACTTCGGTTCATTTTGAACATGATGTTTGTGTGAAAAAAAATAAAGCACTGATACTTTCAGATTATAGTATTATCGAAGCAGCGGAAAAAGCAAATACAAATTTGAATTCGAGATATTATTAGCCCCAAACAATTTAAGCGGCTACATAACTGAACTATATTTGAAGTCTGAGATTTATTCTCGGACTTTTTAATTTTATTTGATGACTGAAAAAAAATTAATTGTTATTGGTGGTGGTGCCGCAGGTTTTTTTTGCGCAGTGAATGCAGCAAGAATGAATCCTTCGCTGAAAGTAACAATCGTTGAAAAAAGTAATAAGGTGTTGAGTAAGGTGAAAGTGAGTGGTGGCGGACGCTGTAATGTTACACACGCCTGTTTTGAAATCAATGAGCTGATAAAAAAATATCCACGCGGACAAAATTTTTTAAAAAGATCTTTTCATTGGTTCAATATAAAAGATACGGTTGAATGGTTTGAAGAACGCAATGTAAAACTGAAAACAGAAAGTGACGGCAGAATGTTTCCTGAAACAAATTCTTCGCAAACCATCATTGATTGTTTATTAAAAGAAGCCAATAAATATAATGTTGAATTGCTGTTGAATTGTGAAGTGAAAGAAATAAAAAATGAAAACAATTTATTCAAACTTCTTACTCCCGACTCCCGACTATTAACTTCAGACTTTCTTTGCATTGCCTGCGGCGGTTATCCAAAATCATCGCAGATGGAATGGCTGCAAAAAACAGGGCATTCTTTTGAAACACCCGTGCCATCACTGTTTACATTTAATATTCCCAATAATAAAATAACAGAATTGATGGGAGTGAGTATTGAAAATGCAACGGTAAAAATAGTTGGAACAAAGTCGCAGGAACAAGCTCCGTTATTAATTACTCATTGGGGAATGAGCGGCCCTGCTGTTTTAAAATTATCGGCATGGGGTGCAAGATCATTAGCCGAAAAAAAATATCATTTCGAAATAACAGTGAATTGGTTGGGTAACAGAAATGAAAATGAATTAAGAAACGAATGGTTGTTTTTCAGGGATCAATTTGCGGCACAAAAGATCGGCAATAAAAATCCATTCACTTTGCCCAACCGTTTATGGTTGCATTTGTTGAGAGAAAGTTTTATTGATGAAGGATTGCGTTGGGCAGAGCTTACATCGAAGCAGCAAAATAAATTAATTCAAACACTTACGGCACAGGCGTTTCAGGTGAAAGGGAAAACAACTTTTAAAGAAGAATTTGTTACATGCGGTGGTATAAAATTAACTGAGATAGATGCCAATACGATGCAAAGCAAAATTGTACCGCATTTATTTTTTGCCGGAGAAATCATGGATGTGGATGGAATAACCGGTGGCTTTAATTTTCAAAATGCGTGGACATCAGGATGGATCGCTGCGAAAACAATTGCAGGAATTTAATTTTTGATGACACGAATTTTTGCGAATTGCACGAATTGTTTTTAGTGTATGTTATTGTTCAACAAAGTACAGAACGTACAAGAGTGCGATTCTTTCACAGAAAGAATCAGGGGCAACAGGCGATGCCATGAAAAACGATTGCCGGCAACAAAATAAAAACGCTTCAAAAATGTTTGAAGCGTTTTTAAGTGCGATCAATTTTTATTATCCTTTTTTCTTTGCCGGTTCTTTGTTTTCTTTAAAACGTTTGTCGGGTGTGCCATCTTTCTTCAGGTGTTTTTCTTCTTCCTTGCCTTTATTTTCTTTGAAACGCTTGTCGGGTGTACCATCTTTCTTCAAATGTTTTTCTTCGGGCTTTGCAGTAGCAGCCGGCTTAGCTTTTTCTACAGGTTTTACTGATTCTTTTTTTGCAGGAGCTTTTGTTTTGTTGTCTTTCTTTTCCTGTGCAAAAGTCAGGATGGCCATACATGAAAAGGCCGTGAGCAGGGTGAAAATTTTTTTCATATCTAAGGTTTTTATGTATCCAAAATATGAAAATAAAATAACCTGATAAATGGAGATGTGTTATTTTTTTGTTACGACTTTTCGAGTGTTGAAATTAAATTTTACATCTTCATTCCATCCATCGGATTAATGCCTTTTTTAAAAATGTATTCGCTGTTCAATAAATAAACACCTTGTGTTACAACAATATCATCTTTGCTTAAGCCTGATTTTATTTCAATCCTGTTGTCTGTTTCCAAACCCACTTCAACCATTTTTGTTTTAAAAGTATTTTTTGCCGTTTGCACCCAAACCATTGTACCGCCTGCATTCCGGAGTACAGCATCGGCAGGAAGCGTTAATACATTCTTTTTTGTGTTGTTGATAAAAACATATGCAGGCATACCGGGTTTCAATTGATTGTTGGTATTGGGAATGGTAATTCTGATCAGATTAATTCTGGTATCAGGATTAATTTCAGGATTTGCAAATGAAATGCTTCCTTTAAATTCTCTGCCCGGAATATCTGGAATTTGAACGGTTGCTGTTCCATGTAAATCAACAGAAGATAATTGCGAAGTATAAACCTGGGCTTCGGCCCAGAGCGTTGAAAGGTTTGCCAAACGCAGTACAGCAGCACCTTCCATAACATAATCACCTTCTTTGATATTGATTGTAGTAATGTAACCACTGCTGTTACTGTAAAATGAAGTTAACAGATCGGGTTGTTTATTTTTTTGCAATTGCTGTATTTGATTTTCTGTTAATCCCCAAAGCAATAATTTATTTTTTGCACTTTGTACCAGTTCGCTAAAATCGATAACTGCATTGTTTAATTTTTTTTGTTTTTCCAATGCCATAATGTATTCCTGTTTGGCATTGTTTAATTCTTCACTGTAGATATCAAATATTTTATCGCCTTTGTTAACTTGATCGCCAACATTTTTAAAATACAAATGGTCTATTCTTCCATCAACTCTTGCATTAACCGAAACAGATTCCATCTCATCAAAATTCAAGGTGGCGGTTAAAACAATTCTGTCGCCGATGAATGATTTTGTGATCGTGTCGGTATGGATATTTCCCAATTGAATTTGCTGATCGCTTAATTTTATTTCTTCGGTTTTTTCTGTGGACTGATTTTTTACTGCAATTAATTCCATTCCGCAGATCGGGCACTTGCCCGGTTTATCTTGCATGATTTGCGGGTGCATAGAACAGGTATAATAAAAAGCTGAATCTGTATTTTTTACTGTTTCTGTTTTTTTTGTTTTGCATGCAACAACAAATAATAACAGGACGAATAGTATTTTATAAAATTTCATGGTCATTTTTTTATTTTAATAAAACTTTCGCTGTCCATCAGGTATTGCGCATTTGCAGCGACTGAGTCTTGTTGCGTTAAACCATCAATGATTTGGATCTTGTTATTACTTACAATTCCCGATTGAATTTTATGTGCACTAAATCCTCCATCAACTTTCAGAAAAACGATTTTATCCAATCCTAATGAAAGCACTGATTCATCTTGTAACCAAAATGTTTTTTTATTTTTTGTGTTTATAACAGATTTTACCTGTGAACCAATAGGTATTTGAAGTGCAGCATTATCGAAATAAACCCTTGCTGTTACTGTTTTTGAATCTTTCCTGAAGAATGGTTCTATAAAATTGATATGTGCTTTGAAACTTTTATCGTGCAAGGTTTCGGGTGTAATGATAACTTCATCACCGGTTTTTATCAGCGATTCATCGTTACCGAAAATGCTTAATAATATCCATGCTTTCGAAGGATCATAAACCGAAAAAACTGTTTCTCCTTTCTTAACATACATTCCTTCTTTCAGCGGAAGTTCTTCTGTTAAAGTTGAAATGTCTTTCATTCCGGTTACTGCAGTATTCATTCTGTAATTCCCTGCTTCATGGATATGACCCGTATAATTGCTGTAAACCGAAACTGTCAGGAATGCTTTTTTTGTTTGAATGATTTTTTCTAACTGCGACTCATCCATTCCCAATAAAAGCAATCTTTGTTTTGCTGCATCGATCAACGAAACATTCTGTTCATCGTTTTTTAAAAGGAATAATAAATTTTGTTGCGCTGTTAAAATCTCGGGACTGTAGATGTCCATTATTTTTTGTCCTTTTTTTATTTGCTGATACCGGTAACGCACATATAATTTTTCGATGCGGCCGCTGAATTTTGCAGCAATGGTGCCTTCTGCTCTTGTATCGTAAGCAACCGAGCCAAGTGCATTTATAATTATTGGAACATCCTGTAACTGCATTACAGCAAGCGGTACAGCCGATACAACAAAATTGTTGGTTGGCTGCAATAATGTATTGAGGTCAACATCGGCAACAGTTTTGTTGCCGTTTGTTTTTTCGATTAAGTGCATGCCGCAAATAGGGCAATCGCCTGGAGCATCTTTTATTATTTGCGGATGCATAGAACAGGTATATAAATGTTTTACGGTTTGTGTTTGGGGTTGATCCTTTTTTTTCTGTTCCTTACAACTGACCAAACCTGCAGGTATTATACAACCGAATAAAAAAATGATTGGTATAAAATATTTTGTTCGCATAGGATTATTTTTTTTCTAAAACTTTTTCAAGTTCAGTTTGCATTAATAATAACTGGCCTAATTGATCGGCATATTCTAACTGTGTCATGTTCAATGTTTCCCATGCATCATACAGCATAAACAATTCTTCTGTATTCTGCTGGTATCCTAATTCGGTTGTTTTAAAATTTTTTTGCAGGGCGGGAATAATATTTTCTTCATACAGTTTCAATTCTTTCTTTTTTACTTCTATATCTTTTACAATGCTGTAGGCCATGCCTGTTGCTTCGTTCAGTATCATTTCTTTTTGTTGTGAAAGAGATACGGCTTTCCATTTTAAACTTTCCATATTGGCCTTATACATTTTTTGCGAAGCATTGGTAAGCGGGATACGAAGCATTCCCATGATCGAAAATTGCCAGGGTTGTTGCGCCCATGCAAACATGTGATCGTAGCGAATGCCGAACTCGGGTTTTAGTTTTGCTTTTTCTGCATCCTGTTTTAAATAGGTAAGATTGATATCTCTGTCAATCGCTTTCAGGTCACTTCTGTTTGTTGTGAATGTTGAACTGTCGATATTTAACGATGAGTAATTTTTTATAAAATAATCGGTCGTATCAATTTCAAAATTTGTTGATTTATCTCTGTTCATTAAAGTATTCAATGCGATCTTTTTCTGAACAGCATCATTGTCTAACATTATTTTCATGTTCTGCAAATTGCCCAATGCCGCTTTTGCTTTGTAATAAGCACTTATTTTTTCCATGCCGTTCTTATACCTTATTTCAGCATTTTCCAGCATCATGTTCAGTATCTTTTGATTTTGCTGAATGATTGAAATTTTCTTTTCGATGATGATCCATTCGTAATAATTTTTTTTTGCTTCGGCAAAGAGATCATTCAAAACAGTTTTCTTTTTTTCTTTTTCAACCGAAGACATGGCATTCATATATTTTGCTTCTGTTTCCTGTTTTTGTTTGTTGGGAATCATTTGCTGCGCCGAGATCATGAACATTCCCATGCCGGGTTGTCCCATATCGGCTTTCCATTTATTTATATTGTATGGTGTTTGATAAAAACCCGATGCAAACTCAGTAGGCATCCAGCTTTTAGCGCCCTTTGCCGCTTCATCCATCGACATAATATCGGCATCAAACATTTTCATGGCAGGATGCTGTTGTTGTATCTCTGAAAAAATATTTTCGAGACTTAATTTTTGTGCATCAGCAAAAATTGCATTGAAAATGATAATCAGAAAAATTGTTATTTCTTTTTTCATGGTATTAATGTTTGGTTTCCAACACATCGATCTTTCCGTGTTTTCTTAATTCATATTCTTTGGTCATTAAAAAAATAAGCGGTGTCACTAATAAAATATGTGTGGCAGAAGTAAATACGCCGCCGATCATTGGTAATACAATTGGTTTCATCACATCGCTACCCACACCGTGACTCCATAAAATGGGGATCAATGAAAACATTGAAACTGCAACCGTCATTAATTTGGGTCTTAATCTTTTTGCAGCACCTGCAATTACATATTCTCTCAGATCTTTTGAAGTGATTGTTTCTTTTGAATTGCCTTTTAATGCAACAAGTTGTTCCATGGCATCGTTCAAATAAATAACCATCACAATTCCGGTCTCTACTGCCAATCCAAACAGTGCAATGAACCCAACAGCAACTGCAACCGATAAATTAACGTGCCAGAAATAGATCATGTAGGCACCACCAATTAAAGCGAACGGAATAGAAATTAAACTGAAGAATGCTTCGCGGAAAGAATGAAATGCAAAA
>JAGWPQ010000521.1 GCA_028877045.1 Bacteroidota bacterium
ATCAGGAGTTTGGTATTGGATTCTAAAATCTCATTTGATGTAACAAATATTTTAAGTCTCAATATTTACAGCATCATCAGCTTTGCTATACTTGGATTGCTGGTCCTGATATTTTATAATCTTTCGCATATTTTATTGCAACCTGCAGTTGATATTAAAATAACACTGCCGCAACAAATATTGGCAGTTGCAGTAACCGGACTTATTTTCCTGAGCTTCAATATTGGCAAGCCTTCCACCATGCCCAATATGCTTGTGCTTTGTTGGTTGATGTTACATATCAGCATTGTTTACTTCCGGAAGAAGGATATTTTTATTCCTCTGCTTCAATCAACGTACTTTATTTTTTGGGTGATGTTTTTTTCTATTTCGGTTACGGTATTCGTGATGTATGAAAATAAAACTGCCGAACTGGAACAAAGAAAAAGAATTGCTGAACGGCTGGCTTTACAAACCGATCCGTCGGGCGAAAGTTTATTGAATATCGCCGCCAGCAATTTTGCCGATAAATTTTTAGTAAATAATTTTCCAAGGTTTGAAACAGAATATTCAAACAAGTTTATTAAAGACAGTTTGATTGATCAGAATTTCTCCGGCTACCTTAATAAATACGATACCAGGATTTATACTTACGATGAATTGTTTAATCCGTTATTCAATGATGATTCTACCAATTATTCAACCATCAGAACCTTAATTCTCACACAAGGCAAAGCCACAAGCATACCGGGTTTGTACAGCTACGATAATGTTGGCGGCTCATCGGGGTATATCTACCAAAAAGAAATCAAAAGAGATACATTGATGGGTTATTTGTTTGTTGTGGTAAAACCAAAGAAATATGTAAGCGAAGCATTATTTCCCGAACTGTTTAAACAAACACAGGAAGTATCGATCGATCTGAATACCGATTATGTGTATGCTGTGTACAGCAACGGAAAAATAATCAATAAATTCAATGAGTACGATTTTCCTGTTCAATTCAATAATGAAAATGGTTCGCATGCACAGTTCGAACAAAAAATCAATGGTTCTTTTACCGAACTGTGGTACAATGCGAGCAATGGAAAACATGTATTGGTGGCCAAACGAAATGATCTTAATTTAGAATCGGTTGCATTATTTGCTTATTTGTTCTGTATTTTTTTAACGCTGATTTTATTATTGCGGTTAATTAATTATTTTTTGCAAACAAGGTTCAAATGGCCTGCCATCAGGCAATTGATGCAGTTAAACATACGCTCACAAATTCACGCCATTATCATTTTCATCAGTTTATTTTCTTTTCTGGTGATCGGCGCGGCTACCATTTCTTTCTTTATTATCAGGTTCAATAAAAGTAATCAGGAAAGATTATTAAAGTCTTTGCAGCTGATGACTTCTGAAGTGGAAAATAAATTCCGCCTGCAAACAACAACGCAAAAAGCACTTACAGTAAATGCCATTGGCTTAAATAATGATATTGAAAATGCCATTGCCGAAATTTCGGAAACACATAGTGTCGATGTTAATTTTTTCGACATGGCGGGCACACTGAAATTTTCGACACAACCATACATTTACAACAAGCATTTATTGAGCGATAAAATTGATCCGGTTGCTTACATCGAATTATATAAAAACAAAAAAACAAGATTTGTTCAGCAGGAAAAAATTGGCAAACTTTCTTTCATCAGTTTATACGCACCTGTTCGGAACGATGAAGGAAAAACCTATGCTTATCTTAATATTCCCTACTTAAATTCCGAAGCCGAATTAAATCAGGAAATTTCCGGATTCCTCGCAGCATTGATTAATTTGAATGCTTTCACATTTTTAATTGCCGGCGCTTTCGCATTTTTAATTACCAACCGTGTTACTGCAACTTTCAGTTTGATCGGTGATAAAATGAAGCAGGTAAACTTTGGTAAAGTAAACGAAGTGATTGAATGGAAAAGAAATGATGAGATCGGTGCACTGGTAAACGAATACAATAAAATGGTGATGAAGCTGGAACAAAGTGCCAAAGCCCTTGCCCAGAGCGAAAGAGAAGGCGCCTGGCGTGAAATGGCCCGACAAGTGGCGCACGAAATAAAGAACCCGCTTACGCCGATGAAATTAAGTATCCAGTATTTGCAGAAAGCAATTAACAGCGATGCAAATAATGTAAAAGAGCTATCGCAAAATGTTGCCAAAACTTTGGTTGAACAAATTGATCAGTTGTCGAAAATTGCCGGCGACTTCTCGCAGTTTGCAAACATCGGTAATGTGCAATTGCAGGAATTTGATCTGAGCGATCTGTTGAGTTCGTTAATTAATTTATACCAAACCGATGTTAATATAGAATTGCAATTGCAGAAACAGGAAGGTATTTATAAAATAAAAGCCGATAAAGTGCAGATCAGCCGCTTGTTTACAAACTTGTTGAAAAATGCAATTGAAGCCACCGAAGAAAATAAAAAAACAATTATTTTAATTCACCAGCAATTAATAAATGGTGTAGCAAAAATTTCCATAAAAGATAACGGCAACGGCATTCCGCAAGCCATGCAGCAAAAAATATTCATGCCAAACTTTACTACTAAATCTTCCGGAACAGGCCTGGGACTTGCCATTTGCAAAGGCATTGTTGAAAAAGCCAATGGACAGATCTGGTTTGAAACTGAACAAGGAAAAGGAACAACTTTCTTTGTAGAACTTCCGTTGATTTAATTTTTTTGTTACGAGCTTTTGTATTTCATGGCATCATCTGTTGCGTCGCACACTTCAACATTCAAAACTTTATTCGACTTTTATAGAAGCGTAATTTTTTACCGCAGAACATGAGTTAAAAAAGTTGCGCAGAGATTCTCTGCGTTAGCTCTGCTTCTCTTTATCTCTGCGGTATAATTGTTGAATAAAGAACAAACTGTACAAGTGTGCGACGCAACAGGTGTTGATGAATGTTATATCGCCGGTCAACAAAAAAAATAAAACTTAATTTCTTTTCTGGTTCTGTTGGGCAATAAATTTTTCAAATTCGGGTAAAGAAAAACTGCTTAGATTTTTTTCTTTGGTCAATCCGGCTTTTTGCGCCACTAAAACGCCGTAACGGCAATCGTCGAAACCTTCGATGCTGTGTGCATCGGGATCGATGGAGATCAGCACGCCTTTTTCCAACGCATAATCTATCCAGCGCCAGTCGATATCCAGGCGGCGTGGATGCGCATTTAATTCGATCACTACGTTATTGGCGGCGCAGGCTTCAATGATTTTTTTGTGATCAACAGGATAACCGGCGCGACTTAACAATAAACGTCCAGTCATGTGCCCCAGAATATTGGTGTAAGGATTTTCGATCGCATTCATTAAACGCATCATCGCTTTTTCTTCATTCATTTTTAAATTGGAATGAACAGAAGCAATTACAAGATCGAAACTTGCTAAAATATTTTTAGGATAATCTAAACTGCCATCATTTAAAATATCACTTTCGATACTTTTAAAAATCTTGAAAGGAAAATATTTTTTATTGAGTTCATCTATCTCCTGATGTTGTGCAACAATGCGGTCCTCTTTTAAACCATTTGCATAAAAAGCAGATTTGCTATGATCGCTGATAACTAAATATTCTAAATTTTTTTTGATAGAGGCAACAACCATTTCTTCTATCGAATTATTTCCATCACTCCATTTACTATGACTGTGGATAACTGCTTTTATATCTTTTGGCTCAATAAAATTTGTGAATAAATTGTTCGTAGCGAAATGAATTATTTTTTCATTTTCTCTGCAAAAAGGAGAAATAAAGTTGATTTTGTGCATTGAAAATATTTCTTCTTCAGAATTGTAAATTTTATTTTCATCAAAATTTGTTTGTGATTTCCATGCCGAAAAAAATGTTTCGCTGCAACTTGTAATAAATAATTTCGAGAAAATTTTATCTGCATCGCAACAAAAAAATCCAACTGTTACATTCTCTTTTCCTTTAAAAGAAATGTATGAATCGGTTTCATTTTTTACTTCAAATTCATTGCCAATAAAAAACTGTTTTATGTTGTTGATGTTTGCAGTTGTTACCCATTCAATTTTTTCAATTACTTCTAATTGTCGTCTCATTTCACCCGTTAAAATAAATTGATGAGGGGCGAATTCTTTTTTTAATTTTTCATCAACAGATAAGGCATAAGATTCTATTTGTTGATAGAGGAAACTGCCCAATGTTCCCATATAAAATTCGATGGAAGCTTTGATATTTTGTTGTGTTTTTTCACCAAAACCTTTGTATAAAGTCAATCGGTTTTCATTGCATGCATAAAGCAATTCGCCCAGTGTTTCGATCTCTAATTCCTTCCAGATGGTTGCTATCTTTTTGGGTCCAATCCCTTTGATAGCAAGCATTTCAAGGATTCCGGGCGGTGTCTTTGATAAATATTCGTTCAGGACAGAAAGCTGGCCGGTTTCTAATTGCTCAATGATTTTTTTGCCTGTTGTATCGCCAATCCCTTTAATAGAAAAAATTTTATCTGCAGGTAGTTCGGATAATTGCACGGGCAATTTTTCAATGGTGAAAGCAGCAACAGAATATGACTTTGATTTGAAACTATTTTCGCCATGAATATCCATCAGTTTCGACAGCAAAGAAAAATTATCGGCAATAGAATAATTATCCATGATCCAAAATTATTTGAAGTACAAATTACGAGTTATATAAAATAAAAAGTCCCGGAAATTTCCGGGACTTTAA
>JAGWPQ010000522.1 GCA_028877045.1 Bacteroidota bacterium
CTGACATGTATCATCTGTTGACTCACTGATCGGTAATGATTTCTTACTATCCCACTATTACTTCATTCGCATCTTTCAGCAGGCTTCTTCGGGACTTGTTCGTAAGAACTCGAAGAAACCAGAAGGAAGATAATAAGGGGTTACGAAGAAAAGGGTAGAAAAATATTAATTCAAATTCCGAAACTCATTGGGTGATATACCTACCCTTTGTTTAAATAAGCGTGTAAAGTGTTGAGGATACTTAAACCCTAATTCATATGCAATTTGGCTAACAGATTTACTTTGGTCAAATATTTTTTCTTTTGCAACATCGATCACTTTCATCTGTATATACTCTTGCGCTGTTCTTCCGGTTTCTTTTTTTATCAGGTCGCCAAAATAACTTGCTGATAAATTTAATTCACTTGCACATATAGTCACAGATGGCAACCCTATTGTTTGCGGTTTTTCTGATTGGTAGTAATTGTTTAGAAAGGTTTCAAATTTTTCTAAAATACCATGGTGGGCTTTATCTCGGGTAATAAATTGGCGATCGTAAAAACGAATACAATAATCTAAAAACAGTTCAATATTAGCTACGATTAATTTTTTACTATGCTTATCAATGGTTTGTTGCAATTCGTATTCAATTTTTGAAAGACAATCCAAAATGATTTTTCTTTCACGGTCAGATAAATGAAGCGCTTCGTTTGATTGGTATTCAAAAAAACTATAGTCGTTAATATGCCGGCCAAGAGAGGTGCCATGTATTAAATCGGGATGAAATACCAATGCATATCCTTTGGGTTGATAAGTTTCCCCATTGTTGTTCATGCCTGCCACTTGACCTGGGGCAAGAAAAACCAAAGTGCCCTCCTGATAATCGTAAGTATGTCTTCCATAATGTATGTCACCGCATTTTACATCTTTTAAAAATATGGTGTAGAAGCCGAAATACATTCTGGAACCTTGCCGGGGTGCAGCTTTGGATAAGTCAACAACACTTACAAGTGGGTGTAATGTTTTATTGTTATTGAATATATTGTAATCATTAATTGTCTCAAATCTTCTGATGTTATCCATAACAGTATTCATTTTATTTAAAATTACTGATTTATCCATCTGCAAATCACTTGGCATTACTTAATCAGCAATAATGGTAGATATATCCGTAATCTGTATACCAATTAGGCATTAAAATGCATAGACCTTTACATAGTTTATTTACAAATGCTACATTCTAAATTACCATCGATTCAATAAACTATCAAGATGAAAAAAATAGCATTCGGTTTTCTGCTGATTCTAATCGCATTTTCTTTACATGCGCAACAAACAGAAAATAACCAAACAACAATGCCAGAGGTTCGAACTGATAAAGGAGTTTTGCGTGGCATGACAGAAGGCGAAGTCTCTATTTTCAAAGGGATCCCCTATGCCGCAGCACCTGTTGGTGATTATCGCTGGCGCCCCCCACAACCATTTCCTGCATGGAAAGGAGTTCGTGATGCAACTAAGTTCGGCGCAGATTGTGCACAGATGGGTTTTCCAAGGGGTGCTGACTCTATCTCTAAAACATCTTCGGAAGATTGTCTGTTTCTCAATATATGGACACCAGCCGGAACTAAAAGTGGTGCAAAATTGCCGGTTATGGTTTGGATTCATGGTGGCGCCTTCGTTTTTGGTAGCGGATCGCAGCCTGATTTTTCAGGCGAACAGTTCGCTAAACAGGGCATTATTTTGGTCACTTTCAACTACCGTCTTGGAAGACTGGGCTTTTTCGCCTTCCCTGCACTTAGCAAAGAGCATCCAGAGGAACCCAAAGGAAATTACGCATATATGGATCAAATTGCTGCTCTAAAATGGGTACAAAAAAATATAGCAGCATTTGGAGGAAATCCAAACAACATCACCATTTTTGGAGAGTCTGCAGGCGGTGTATCAGTGCATTCACTTTTGACAATTCCAAGTGCAAATGGTCTTTTCCAAAAAGCAATAAGCGAATCTGGTGGCGGAAGGAATGGAGTTCTGACCGGCAGGCCGATAAATAAGGAAAATGCTGATTCCTATTACCCTGTTTCAGCGGAAACAATTGGTGTAAACTTTGCTCGCAAACACGGGATTCAGGGCAACGATGCTGCTGCTCTTTCTAAATTGCGCAGTCTCACTGTCGCTCAGATTGTGGATGGAGGTCAGGAGAGCAATGGACAAGGAGGCCCTATGATCTACTCTGGCCCAATCCTCGATGGGAAACTTGTTGTAGAAACTGCTCAAAGTGCTTATGAGGCTGGTAGACAGGCAAAGGTTTCACTCATAATAGGTTCAAATAGTGCAGAGGTTCCTGCAGGTTTTGTAAATGCAAGAACAAAGGATGAATTGTTATCCCTGTTTGGTAGTATGAAGAATGAAGCTGCTGCAGTTTATGACACTGATGGGAAAACTGATTTTGCCAGGATGCTTACCCTGGTCAATACAGATAAAGTTTGGGCAGAACCTGCCCGCTTTACTGCGAGTTCTTTTGCAGCTAAAGGGTATCCGGCATATATCTACCTGTTCTCTTATGTCTCTTCTTCCATGCAACAGATGATGCGTTTTGGCGCTGGACATGGATCTGAAATCTCTTATGTTTTCGACAATCTTAGAGGCTGGAATGGTGCCACTGTCACTGCAAAAGATCATGAAGTTGCCAAAATGATACACAACTATTGGGTAAACTTTGCTAAAACAGGCGACCCTAATGGTAACGGTCTTCCGAAATGGCCTGTTTACAATCAAAAAAGTAATGAAATTATTGAGTTTCAATCCGATGGTTCAGCTCTTGGCAAACCTGATCCCCGAAAAGCAAGACTGGATGTAATTGAAAAGGCCGTTACATCGGGAAACCTACATTAATAATAAAAGTTTTGTAAAAAAAAGCGATAGAAAAATATGCAAAAAGTAAAATTAAATAATGGTGTTGAAATGCCCATTTTAGGTTTTGGTGTTTTCCAAATTCCCGATGCAGCAGAATGCGAAAGATGTGTGATAGATGCCATCAACACAGGTTACCGGTTGATAGATACAGCTGTATCTTATATGAATGAAAAAGCAGTGGGTAATGCCATTCAAAATTGCGGAGTGGAAAGAAAGGAATTATTTATTACCTCCAAGCTTTGGGTACAAGACCATGGTTACGAAAACACTAAAATATCTTTTCAAAAATCATTAGACAGACTGCAGTTAGATTATCTGGATCTGTATCTCATTCATCAGCCTTATGGCGACATTCACGGTTCCTGGCGTGCCATGGAAGAATTATATGAAGCAGGAAAAATAAGATCGATCGGCGTTGCCAATTTTCAAATAGACAGGATAATGGATCTGATTGTTTTTAATAAAATTCCTCCTGCAGTGAATCAAATAGAAACACATCC
>JAGWPQ010000523.1 GCA_028877045.1 Bacteroidota bacterium
AGAAGAAGTAAAAAGAACATTATAAAATACAGCTATTGGCAATTAGCTTCAAGCCGCCCGTTGTTACGGTTATCAGCTTGAAGCTAATTTTTTTGTTAAAAGCATTATATAATAACTGTTACACGTTTCGAAAGAGTAATTTTGAATTCATTTATTGATTATGAAAAAATTTTTGATTTTCTTTTTTATTGTGATGATTGTTGCTCATCAATCTTCGGCACAACTTGTAAAAAAAGTTATTGCCGATAAGATTGTTGCTCAGGTTGGTGATAAAATCATTCTTCGCTCTGATGTATTGAATGCAATTTCAGATGCTAAACGTCAGGGCACCGAATCACAATTACCCCCTAATCCCGAATGTGCTTTTTTAGAAGGACAATTAATACAAAAGGCATTGGTGTTACAGGCAGAAAAAGATTCTTTGACCGTTACCGATGATGAACTTGATGCCGCTTTGGAAAATCAGGTTAGAGGATTCATCAGAGAATATGGTTCTAAAGAAGTATTGGAAGAAATTGCAGGCAAAACTGTTTATCAGATCAAAGAAGATTTTAAACCTGTATTCAGAGAAAGAAAGTTGGCCGATCAAATGCGAAATAAAGTTCTTGAAAACGTTAAAATAACACCCACAGAAGTAAAAGTATATTTTAATAAAATTCCGAAAGACAGTTTACCATATTACGAAACAGAGCTTGAAGTAAGTCAAATTCTTTTGATCCCTAAGTCCAACAAAGATGTTGACGAATATGTGATCAAACAATTATATGATTACAGACGACAGGCAGAAGCTGGTACAAAAAAGTTTGAACAATTAGCAAAATTATATTCAGATGATCAGGGAACAGAAAAACAAGGTGGCACGCTGGCTTTAAACAGAAATGATAAAGGTAGTTGGGACCCAACGTTTCTTTCTGCAGCTTTTAAATTAAAGGAAGGACAGATCTCTCCTGTGATAAAATCAAAATTCGGATATCATATTATTCAAATGGTTAGCCGTGCTGGCGATGACGCTGTTGTCCGTCATATTTTAAAAATTCCTCCGGTTACTGATGATGAAATAAAATTAGCAACACAAAAGTTAGATTCGATCAGAGTAAAATTATTGGCTAATGAATTATCGTTTGGTGAGGCCATAAACAAATACAGCGAAGATGAGAATAGCAAATTCAATGGTGGCGCCATTCAGTCAAGAGATGGTTCAACTTATATAACCATCGATCAATTAGATAAAGACATGGTTGTTGCAATTAAAGATCTAAAACCGGGAGAATATTCTAAACCGCAATATTATATCGACGAAAGAGGCAGAAAATTGGTTCGTTTGATTCTCTTAAAAACCAGAACTTCTCCGCATCGCGAAAATTTAAAAGATGATTACAACAAAATAGCTCAGCGTGCTTTGGAAGATAAGAAACAAGATAGATTAGAAAAATGGTTCAAAGAACATTTGCCCAGTTATTACATTTCTATCGATAAAGAATTTGAAGGTTGTACCAGTCTCGCCGATTGGTGGAAATATGCCGCAAAAAATTAACCAACAATAATTTAACTCAATAAAAAAATCCTGCGTATTGCAGGATTTTTTTTGGCAGAAAATTTGGAAAATTAAATGTACGTACATACATTTGTGCTGTGAAATTAGAAATAGCATTACAAAGTAATAAGTTTAAGAACGAAATTCATAAAGCCAGTCTGAATATTTTATATACAGCTTGGTGGTTAAAAACAATTACTGTAAAAGAGCTGAAAGAATTTGGAATAACACACGAACAATATAATGTGTTGCGAATTTTAAAAGGAAAGTATCCCGATCAGGTATGCGTTAAAGAAATCGCATCTAGGATGATCGAAAAAAATTCAAACGTACCAAGGATCATAGATAGATTGGAATTAAAAAAATTAGTTAAACGATCTAACTGTTCCTCAGATAAAAGAGAGACTGTAATCATTTTAACACAAGCCGGAATCACCATTCTCGACTCTTGCAACAAAAAAATAAACGAATTAATGGATAAAGCTTTACCAATAAATAATCAGGAAGCAATGACGATAAATGCACTGCTTGAAAAAGTAAGACAAAACGAAGAGTAAAATTTTTTTACAAAATTAAATGTACATACACTTAAAATATTTTTAAATGAAAACAGTAATTCACAAAGCAAATACAAGAGGCCATGCAAATCATGGATGGCTCTATAGCTTTCACACATTCAGTTTTGCGGGTTATTACAATGCCGAACGCATTCATTTTGGTGCACTAAGGGTTTTAAATGACGATACAGTAAAAGCAGGAATGGGATTCGGAAAACATCCGCACGATAATATGGAAATCGTTTCCATACCATTGTTTGGAGATCTTCATCACAAAGATAGCACCGGAAGAGATAAAATTATTCGTCAACATGATGTACAGATAATGAGTGCGGGCAGCGGCATTCAGCACAGTGAAACAAATGCCAATCATGATAAAGATGTAAAATTTTTGCAGATATGGGTTTTACCGAAAAAACATAATATCGAACCCCGCTACGATCAAAAATCATTTTTACCGGAAGATCGAATAAATAAAATATTGACTGTTGTTGCGCCTGATGATGAAAATGCGATTTGGATCAATCAGGATGCATGGTTCTCATTAGCCAATCTTTCCAAAGATTTTACAACACAATATTCAATTCATAAAAAAGGAAATGGAGTATATGCATTTGTGATTAAAGGTGATATCACTATTAATGACATAGCATTAAATGAAAGAGATGGTTTGGGTATTTCTGAAACAGATATTTTTAACATTACAGCAAACAGCGATGCAGAATTATTATTAATTGATGTTCCGATGGAAATCAACAACTAAAAATGAAAACAGTAAATAAAATTATCAATGGTTATCCTACTGCAGTTGGCAGTATTCAGGTGCAGGAATTATTACCGCATGGTGAATTCGAAAATCCTTTTCTGTTGTTTCATCACGGTGTTGCTGTTGCAGATAAAAACATACCCATTCATTTGCAGGGCGTAAGTCCGCATCCGCATCGCGGTTTCAGTGCCATCAGTTTTATTTACAAAGGAGGCATTCATCATCGCGACAGCAGAGGAAATAATCATATCGTTTACGAAGGCGGCACACAATGGACACATGCGGGAATGGGAATAATTCACAGCGAAAGAGTTCCTGAAAATATTTTTGATTTAGGCGGAAAACAAGAACTGTTGCAGGTTTGGGTAAACACACCGGCTGCTCATAAAATGGATGTTCCGAATTATTATCCTGCGAGTGCCGAAGAAACACCAACCATAAAAACAGATGATGGATTAACGATCATAAGAATACCTGCCGGAGAACTTAATGGTGTAAAAGGAATCATTCCAACGTTTACAAATGTGAACACATTCATGGGCGAAATGAAAACAAACGGATCTTTCAGCTTTTCATTTCCTGCAAATCATCAAACCATTTTTTATGTGTTGAGCGGCGATGTTTTAATCAACGACTCAACAAAAATCAGCAGCAAACAAATGACATTATTCAATAAGGATGGCGAAACATTTTCAATTAAAGCAACTGCCGACAGTTTGTTTTTTGTTGGAAGCGGCGAACCGATTAACGAACCCATTGCTGCGCACGGTCCGTTTGTAATGAATACACAATCAGAAATAATGGAAGCTTTCAGAGATTACCGGGTGGGAAAAATGGGTGTATTGATAGAGGACTAAAATTTTAAAACAATCATAATAAATATTAAAACAATTAAAAATTAAAATCATGGCAACTTACAAAATTGATGCAGCACACAGTGAAATTACTTTTAAAGTAAAACACTTAATGATTACTAATGTAACCGGAAGTTTTACAAAATTTGACGCAACATTAGAATCATCAAAAGAAGATTTTACAGATGCAAAAATTTCTTTTAACGCAGATGTAACAAGCATTTCAACAAACAATGAACAAAGAGATGGTCATTTAAAAAGTGATGATTTCTTTGCAGCAGAAAAATTTCCGGCACTTACTTTTACTTCATCATCATTTAAAAAAATATCTGA
>JAGWPQ010000524.1 GCA_028877045.1 Bacteroidota bacterium
AAAGTGTTTCGCTTATTTGTGAGATGGACATGATAAGTGTTGAATATTTTATCATGAATGAATTTGTGTACAACGGATTTTTAGCAAACTCCGAAAGGAAAACATCGCCGTACATATTGGTCAGTTGTAAGGCAGCGCCAAGAAACATGGAAAAAATAAAGAACAATGCCATTTTATACGTGCCAAAAAGTTTAAACGCTTTTAAACCAAATTTTTCTGCAAAACTTGCATTGTCGGCAATTAATTTTTGCGGCGGGCATTTGGGTAATGTAAATGAATAAATGCCTAATATGATTGCCGAACAGGCTGCTATATAAAACATATTGGCCGATGCTTTATTGCCCGACAAATTGGTGGTCCACATGGCAACAATAAAACCAATGGTTCCCCAAACACGAATAGGCGGAAATACTTTTACAACATCGTAATTATTATTTTTCAAAATAGTGTATGCAACCGAATTTGATAAAGCAATGGTAGGCATATAACAAAGCATGGCTGCAAAAATGATCCAGTAAAAAGTAATGCTGTTGTTTACCTGCGGAAGATAAAACAATGCCAACCCGCTGAGGATATGTAATGCCCCGTATAATTTTTCTGCATTGATGAATTTATCGGCAATGATTCCGGTAATGGCCGGCATGATGATAGAAGAAAGACCAAGTGTCGAAAAAATGGCGCCAAATTCTGCACCGCTCCATTGTTTTGTTCCAAACCAATAATTCCCGATGGTGATCAACCATGCACCCCAAATAAAAAATTGCAGAAAACTCATGAAAGTAAGACGAAGCTTAATACTCATACAGCGTTTATTTTAGTGACAGGTGATGAAGATAAAGAATTTTGATTCGCATTGCAGTTATTATCGTTTATTTTTATCAACCTTTGCAGCATTCAAAAAATAAAACAATCAATTATGATAATTGATAATGCAATTATCAAGAAAAAAAATACGAATAACGAGTCATTCAAATTTTCCATATTAATTCCTACTTGGAATAATCTGGATTATCTGAAGAATTGTATCAGGAGTATCAGAAAAAATTCTGCTTATCAGCATCAGATCATTGTGCATATCAACGAAGGAAAAGATGATACATTAAACTGGGTGCAATCGCAGGCAGATATTGATTATGTGTTCAGCCCAACAAACATCGGTATTTGTTATGCGTTGAATTTATGCAGAGAATTAGTGAGTACATCGTACATCGTTTTTTTGAATGATGATATGTATGTGTGCAGTAATTGGGATAAATATCTGATGGATGAAATTGTTGCTATCGGTCATCCTTATTTCTTTTTATCAGCCACATTGATAGAACCGACAGACACGGGAAATCCTTGTGTAGTTGTAAAAGATTATGGAAGAGATATTGAATCATTTGATGAAGAAAGATTATTGCAGGAGGTAGATCAATTAATAAAAGATGATTGGCAGGGCGCAACATGGCCACCCAATATTGTACATGTTTCTGTTTGGGATCTGGTGGGCGGTTACAGTGTTGAATTTACGCCGGGCTTTTATTCCGATCCCGATTTTTCGATGAAGCTTTGGCAAGCAGGCATCCGCTTATTTAAAGGTGTCGGAAAAAGTAAGGCTTATCACTTCGGATCAAGATCTACCAAACGTTTTACTAAACCTAAAGGCTATTATGTTTTTATAAATAAATGGGGGATGAGCTCGAGTACATTCACCAAATATTATTTGAGAAGAGGAAATAAATTTACCGGATCAACCGCCGAAGTAAAATTATCGGCAGCACAAAGAATTAAAAATTTTATTAAGAGATTGTCCGCAATGATAAAATAAAAAAAGTCCCGTTGTTTAGCGGGACTTTTTTTATTTTCTTTTTCGGGGATGAATTATAAATGCGCCTGAATTTTTTTATCCAATACACTCTTAGGAACGGCACCTATTTGTTTGTCAACAACTTTACCGCCTTTGATAAATAAAATGGCAGGGATGGAAGTGATACCATAATTAACGCTAACATTTGGATTATGATCCACGTTTAATTTCCCAACATTAATTTTTCCTGCATACTCTTTCGATAATTCTTCAACAACAGGACCAATAGCTCGGCAAGGTCCGCACCATTCTGCCCAAAAGTCGATCATTGTAAGTTTATCACTTTCCAGCACATCTTTCTGAAAGTTCGCATCTGTAAATTCTAAAGCCATGATTTTTAATTTTAATTATTAAGGTTTTTGATTTCTATTTTATAAGGATGTCAAATATAAATCCAAAGCTTTGTTTATGCTGTTTTGACTTATCCACTCTTGTGATTAATGACGAAGGAGTGACTGAAACCTGACAGTGGGGCGGAAACTTTCCGGGAAGCTGACAAAAACAAAAAGCATCAAACCTGTTTTCATTAAACTTACGCTTAATTATTCAGATCCGATGCTCTTCTGTTAAATTACCTCCTTCTTATTCAGAATTCGGTGCATTTAATCATGCATCGTGTTTTTTTGGCGAATTCCTTTCGGCTTCCTCCTCTTACTAACCCGATGCTTTAATTGAAGGGCAAATCTTCTTTTCAGAATTTCTGCGAATCAATTACATCAAGTTGTGTTACTTCGACCGAGATCTCAGCATACAGTGCTTGATGTTGGCTTGAGAATAGTTCCTGTTACAGAATTTTTTCTTTCGGCCCCTCTGCTGATTTACTCGTCGTTCCGGGGTTAACCTTCCTGATTTTCGTTCGGCAGAGTTCGGAACTAACTTGATTTCCTGTTAGGGATCTCTGTTCTGATTCCTCATTCATTAAATTTCAATTCCACTTTCGTTTCATTTACTTTTTAACCAATGGCTTTTTACTTTGTCAGCCTCCTTTTTAAAGGGATTCTATCGTTTCAATTGCAGAATAAAAGTAGTTTTTAATAACAGTACTTTCCAAATATTTTGCCTCTTTGTTACGCACTTGTTTTGAACCGCAAACGCAGGCTAATGCACATATTTATGGATGGGAAATGGCGGGGTTATAAACAGTTTTGAAGGCGAATTAAGAAACTGCAATTGGAAAAGTAGGATAAATCATTTTATTCCATTCTGAAGGAATATGAAATTGATCCCAATATCCAAGAACTTGAATATCATTCTGAGAAATCTGAGTCAGCTCATTTAAAATAGTTTTTTTAATATTTTCA
>JAGWPQ010000525.1 GCA_028877045.1 Bacteroidota bacterium
AAATTTACAATACAAAGTTTATCTAAAATAACAAGGCTAGCAAATGAGATTCATCATAGATCCTGTATTTCTATCTGAATAATCAATGGTTAGACATTGAATAGTATTCAAGCAAATTATTAGTATCTTCTAATAGAAAATTTAGTATTTTTTGTTACGAACTTTTGTATTCCAATCAAACAATTGTTGCGTCGCACTCTTCAACTGCAAATCAATGTGGAGCTAATTTCGAAAATTAAAAATTTCTTCCGACGCTATTCAGTTGTATGGTATAGTAAAAAAACATTCGCTGATTTAATCCCCCATCTTTATAAACATTGTATCGATTATTGCCAAAACCCGTATCACCATATCATACAACAGTATTAATTATTACTTGTTGACGCAATTAATCCCCTGACTGATTTTTTGAACTGACGAACGAAATTCAAGTGTCAATGTAAAGCAAGACAGTAGAACAATTTGATTTCTTATTAATCTTTTCTTGTTGTTTCATTCGTACCACTGCCGTATATAGTCCATAGATAGTCCATGAAATCATGGACTATCTATGGACTATACTACAAGTAGGTGCGACACATGTATGAAGCGTCTACTAAGAACAAGACAGCAAGGCAAAGCAGAAACCTGATATTTAGAAGAAGCTTTTTTTTGGAAAGGCTTATCGGTAGTATAAATCATATTTTTTCACCAAATTATCTCCTGCTTAGTTTTGAAAAGATTAATTCTGCCAACGGGTTAATTATTATAATACTAAGCAAGAATAAGATCAACGAAAGCAAACATTTCATAATCTTGTGAATTGATTTCTCAAAAAAAAGATAAGATGAAGACTTACCTCATAAAAGATGCATCTATTATCAACGAATCGAAAAGATTGTTTGCAGATGTATTGATTAAAAATAAAAGAATCGAAAAGATCGCAAACAATATCAGTACCAAAGAAGCGGTAATTGAAATAAATGCAAGCAATCAATTTTTATTGCCAGGTGCAATTGATGATCAGGTTCATTTTCGTGAACCGGGATTAACACATAAAGCAACTATTTATACCGAAGCAAAAGCAGCAGTGGCAGGCGGTGTAACGAGTTTTATGGAAATGCCAAATACCAATCCGCCGGCATTGACGCAGGAACTGCTGGAACAAAAATATGCTATTGCAAAAAAATCTTCGCTTGCCAATTATTCCTTTTTTATGGGCACTTCAAATACCAATTATGAAGAAGTGATGCTTACCAACAAAAAGAAAAACGAAGTGTGCGGCATAAAAATTTTCATGGGTTCATCAACCGGAAATTTATTGGTCGATAATTCTTTGATGCTTGATAAAGTTTTTGCAGGCAGCGAATTATTAATTGCCACGCACTGCGAAGAAGAACAAATGATAAAAAACAATCTTGAAAAATTAAAAAAGAAAAAAGAAATTTTAGAACCATCCGATCATCCCATTATTCGCAACGAAGAAGAATGTTTTGAATCTTCTTTTAAAGCCATTCAGTTTGCCAAAAAACATGATAGCCGTTTGCATATTCTGCATATCAGCACCGAAAAAGAATTGCAATTGTTTGGCAATATGATCCCGTTAAAAGATAAACGAATCACCGCCGAAGTTTGTGTGCATCATTTACATTTTACTGCCGATGATTATGAAAGATTGGGTAATCAAATAAAATGTAATCCTGCCATCAAATCATCCAATAACAAAGAGGCTTTGTGGAAAGCCTTGCTGGATGGACGTTTAGACGTCATTGCCACCGATCATGCTCCGCATACATGGGAAGAAAAAAATGAACCCTACGAGAAAGCTCATGCCGGCTTACCATTGGTTCAGCACTCACTCCAATTAATGTTGCATTATGTAAAAGAAGGAAAAATAAGTTTGGAGAAAGTGGTCGAGAAGATGAGCCATGCTGTTGCCGAATGTTTTCAAATTAAAGAACGCGGCTTTATTCGGGAAGGTTATTTTGCCGATCTTGTTATGGTTGATATGAATGAATCGCAAACCGTTTCGAAAGAAAATATTTTATACAAATGTGGCTGGAGCCCCCTTGAAGGATCTACTTTTCCGGCAATCATAAAAAATACTTTTGTGAACGGACGTTTGGTTTATGGAAATGGCGTGTTCGATGAATCTCAGTTTGGAGAAAGAATATTATTTGACAGATAGAGGTTTAAAAAGTTCAAGATGTTCAAAAAGTTTAATAAGTTTAAACCTCCAACCTTTTAAATAGTAAACTTTTCGAACTCAAAATATGCACGCAGACAAAACAACCTTACACGACCTATCCATTTTTCATCACGATGAAGAGCAGTCTGTTTTTCATCATCTTAACTTCACGCAAACCAATGGCGGCAGAGAACATCTGCGAAGCATTTTACACAAACCTTTAGATTCAATCAAAGCCATTGAAGATGTACAGCATACTATTCAACAATTAATGGATATTTCAGATCGCTGGCCATATAACATTACTAACGGAACAGTGATGGTTGTTGAAAAATTTTATGATACACCACTTGAATCATTTCCGCATGGCGCTTCTTTTTTGGAAAGTTGGTGGTATAAAATAATGAATGGCCCAGACTATTCACTTATCAAATATTCTGTTGAACATTTTATAGGTTTTTTTAAGGGATTAAAAGAAATTTCGATTTTATTATCACAACCCAAAAGTGTCCTGTTACAAACGTCTTTATCAAGGGTTGATATGTTGCTGAAACACCCTAACATACAGGAAATGCTACACTGCGAAAAAGATAAAAAATTATCGCCGGTAGATGTGCTGACATTTGGCAGATTTTTAAAAAATCATTTCGACCAAAAAACTTCTGAGCTAATTGATGTTTACAGTAAGCTTGATGCTTATTTAAGTTTAGCCATTGCCTGTAAAAAATACAATTTTAATTTCCCCGATTTTAAAGAAACGGGTATACCGTTTTTTGAAGCCGAGAATTTATTTCATGTTCAATTAACAATGCCGGTTGCATATAATGTTTGTTTGAATAAAGAGAAGAATTTTTTATTTCTTACCGGTGCCAACATGGGTGGCAAAAGCACTTTCATTAAAGCCATGGGTATTGGCGTTTATCTGGCTCACCTCGGTATGGGCGTGCCTGCGACAAAAATGCAGTTGAGCTTTTTTGATGGTATTTTAAGTAATATACAGGTGGTGGATAACGTTGTGAAAGGTGAAAGTTTTTTTTATAATGAAGTACAGCGCATAAAAAGCACTGTTGAAAAAATAAGCGATGGTAAAAAATGGTTGATATTGATCGATGAATTATTTAAAGGCACTAATCAACAAGATGCAGTTAAATGTAGCATCACAGTTATTGAAGGTTTACGCAAAATGAACAATGCCTTGTTTGTCTTATCCACTCATTTATATGAAATTGGTGAAGCGCTGAAACAATATAAAAATATCCAGTTCCAATATTTCGAAACAAGTATCATTGATGATCAACTGGTCTTTAGTTATCAATTAAAAGAAGGTATCAGTAACGACCGTTTGGGTTATTTGATTTTGAAAAAAGAAGGGGTTGTTGATATGCTGAATAAATTATAATTTATTATATTAATTTTTCTTAATTTTATTGCTGCATTTTCTCATGCGTTTATGTCCCACGTTGAATGATGTTCCGAACGTTGAAGTGGGTGACACAACCGAAGCATCATAGCAGTACAACTGCTGGTTAAAAAAATAAAAAAAACATCATGCTTGTCAAAACCTTTGGCAGTGCGGTTTACGGCGTTGAAGCCATTGCCATTACCATTGAAGTAAATGTTAGTAACGGACAGGGTTATCACATTGTTGGATTGCCCGATAATGCCGTGAAAGAAAGTTTGCAACGCACCGAAGCCGCCATTAAAACCAATCGTTTTGATATGCCGCGAACAAAAATCGTAGTGAATATGGCACCGGCGGATATCAAAAAAAGTGGGTCTGCATTTGATCTGCCCATTACCATTGGTGTGCTGGGTGCCAGCGAACAAATTGAAGAACCCGAACGTTTAAAAGATTATGTGATGATGGGTGAATTAAGTTTGGATGGAACAGTGCAATCTATTAAAGGTGCTTTGCCCATTGCCATTCAGGCACGGCGTGATGGTTATAAAGGATTGATCGTTCCAAAGGTAAACGCACGTGAAGCTGCGATGGTAAATAATATAAATGTTTATGGTGTAGAACATTTGAATGATGTGATTGAATTTTTTAAAGATGAAAATTATTTGCAGCCGATAACTGTTAATACAAGAGAAGAATTTTTTGCCAATCAGTATGAATTTGATCATGATTTCAGTGATGTGAAAGGACAGGAAAACATAAAACGCGCATTGGAGATTGCTGCCGCAGGCGGACATAATGCCATTTTAATTGGCCCGCCCGGTGCCGGTAAAACCATGTTGGCAAAGCGTTTACCAACAATACTTCCTCCATTAAGTTTACATGAAGCATTAGAAACAACAAAGATCCACAGCGTTGCGGGAAAGTTACCGGAGAATGCATCATTGATTTCTAAACGACCATTTCGTAGTCCACATCATACCATTTCTGATGCCGGATTAATTGGTGGAGGAAGTATTCCGCAGCCGGGAGAAATTTCATTGGCGCATAACGGTGTTTTATTTTTAGATGAATTGCCCGAATTTAAAAGAACAGTTTTGGAAGTGATGCGTCAACCGATGGAAGAAAGAAAAGTAACTATCAGCCGTGCAAAAATTGCTTTGGATTTTCCTGCAAATTTTATGTTGATAGCGTCGATGAATCCTTGCCCCTGCGGTTTTTATAATCATCCCGAAAAAGAATGTACTTGCCAGCCGGGTGCCGTACAAAAATATTTAAATAAAATTTCGGGACCGTTGTTAGATCGCATTGATCTGCATGTTGAAGTAACACCGGTTGCATTCAGCGAATTAAGTAATATGAATACAAAAGGAGAATGCTCGGCAAGTATTCGTGAACGTGTGATGAAAGCAAGAGACATTCAAACCGAACGTTATAAAAATAACCCAGGTGTATATGCCAATGCACAAATCAGCAGTAAACAACTGCGTGAAATTTGCGTGATAGATCCTGTTGGCGAAACTTTATTAAAGAAAGCCATGGAACGATTAAATCTTTCGGCACGTGCTTACGACCGTATTTTAAAAGTGAGCAGAACCGTTGCTGATCTGGCTTTTAGCGAAAACATAAAACCCGAACATTTGGCCGAAGCCATCCAATTCAGAAGCTTGGACAGAGAGGGATGGGCGGGATAGATGTTGAATTTTAGGTTTAAAATTATTTCACCCTTTCAGGGTTTGTTTACGCTTCCTATTTACTTTTTATAATCATGTTACCCCTTCGGGGTTTACTATAGAAAATAAGAACAATTTAAAATAAACTAATAAAAATGCCGAAGGCATGACATGATTATAACAAAACAAACAACGCAATCTGAATCCCGAAGGGATGACATAAATAACGCATAATTTAAAACATAAAATATGGCCGGAACGTTTTCACAAATTTATATTCAAGTAGTTTTTGCAGTAAAAGGCAGAGAGAATCTCTTGCAAAAACCATCGAGAGATGATCTTTTCAAATATATGTCGGGTATCATAAAAAATAAGGAGCAAAAGCCAATTATCGTCAATGGCGTAGCCGATCATATTCATTTGCTTATTGGACTGAACCCTTCTGCATCAATATCAAATATCGTTCGTGACGTAAAAAACAGCAGTAGCAATTTTATTATGAAAAAAGATTGGTGAAAGGAAAGTTCAGTTGGCAGGAAGGTTACGGTGCTTTTTCTTATGCTCATTCACAATTAGAACAGGTATATCAATATATTTTGAAACAAGAAGAACATCATGCAAAGAAAACTTTTCGTGAAGAATACATTGAATTTCTGAAAAAATTTGAGGTTGAATACAACGAAAAGTATTTGTTTGATTGGATTGAATAATTCAGTCATGCTGAGGTTTATTTGCCCATCCCTTTTTTATTTCGCATCTTTACAGCTTCTTACACAGTTTTCGGCATGGGTTTGTCGTCATATTTATTCTTTATAAAATATTTTCATGTACGTTACTATCTGGAACAAATATTTACCTATTATCAGGATCTTATTGAAAAGATCTGTGACCGCCGAACAAGTGTTAGACCTTAACCGCATTGACTTTGAGCGTGCCGGAAGCGGACGTAAAGCAGGATATAAATTTTTAATATCTTTTAAGAACGGAAAAGTAAATAATCTTATCAGCGGCATTCCTCTGGCTGCAGATTTGGCTCAGGTAATGCAGGATGATAATGCTACAAGAGAAATTTTATCGGCCAATAATTTTCATATCAGCCTCAATACAAAATTTAAAGTCACTATCACCTGCACCAGTATCGGAGCAGTGCTGAGTAAAGAAAAAACTGTTGAAGTGAGTGACACAACAGGTGTTGAATAGAAATTCTGAAGCTCGTCCCCAAAAAAATATTTTCTTGCTTACAATATCTGCAAAAGCTGTTCGTCATTCTAAATAATGAACGGAGCAGCTATCTTAGAGGCATCAATGGCGGACAAACAAAAACGCAATATCACCGGTGTGATCAACGATTACAGCAAGCGCTTACTGGGCTTCATTCGTAAACGTGTGAGCAATGAAGCAGATGCCCAGGATATTTTGCAGGATGTTTTCTCTCAATTCATCGGTAACACGCAGCCCATTGAACAATTGACCGGCTGGTTATTTACTGTTGCACGAAATAAAATAACCGACAGGAAACGTAAACGCAAACCCGAATTGCTTGATGATATTTTTACTGATAACGATGATGATGAAATGCTGGGTTGGGCCGAATTATTTTTTGATGCCGATAATAACCCCGAAACAGATTATTTGCGTTCGCTGTTTTGGGAAGCGCTGAATAATGCATTGAATGAATTACCCGAAGATCAGAAAACTGTTTTTGTTTTGAATGAACTGGAATCTGTTCCGTTTAAAGAAATAAGTGAAAGAACAGGCGTGCCTGTTAATACGCTGTTGTCGCGCAAACGCTATGCTGTACTGCATTTGAGAGAACGGTTGCAAACATTGCGGAACGAATTATTAAACTATTAAAAATTAGATCATGAAAAGATTTTGGAAGAAAAACCCATTGCTGTTTATTTTAATTGCTTTGGGAATAATCATTTTGGCAACTGCTGCAGTTTTGCTGTTAGTTTATATAGTGATGAGTTTATGGAATGGTGTATTGGTTTCGGTGTTAAGTGTAAAAACAATCACATTCTGGCAGGCATTTGGAATATTGGTGCTGAGTAAAATTTTATTCGGTGGATTTGGTAAAGGTTGCCGCTGCCATCGCCGTCATTTTGGTTGGAATGAAAAAATGAAAGAGAAATGGGAAAAGATGAGCCCCGAAGAAAGAGAAGAATTTAAACAACAATGGCGCCATAAATGCCGCAGTTGGAAAGGGTTTGGCGAAACTGCCGAAAAGAATGCTGAATAAAATTTAAACTGCTTATGGATATTTTAGTTTTTAAAACAAATGTGGAAGATGCAAAAAATGTAAGAAAGATTTCACCGCATCTCAGAAACATTCAGGGTGTTTTAAAATGGAATTTTGATCTGCATGACTGCGATAAGATATTGCGCGTTGAAGCCGATGGCTTATCACCGCATTCGATCGAAGAAATAATAAATAATGCCGGCTATTATTGCAAAGAGCTGGATTAATAAATACCCCGTTTTCGAAACGGGGTATTTCATTTAAAAACAGTCTTTCTTTTTAGTTGATAGTTGTATCTTGTTTGATCAAAACAACAGATATGAGAAAAATATTTTCAGCATTTATTTTTTGTTTTTGTATCGCATCAAACATCGATGCACAAAAAACAGTTGCCATCAAATGCGGACAATTATTGGATACCAAAAGCGGGCAAACACTCAGCAATCAAGTTATTGTTGTAAGGGATAATAAAGTTGAAGCAGTTGTTGCTGCAAATGCGTTCAAACAAAAAACAGATTCAATTATCGACCTATCCAATTATTTTGTGTTGCCCGGACTGATCGATTGCCATACACATGTTTTATTGCAGGGTGATATCACCAGTGATGATTATGCCGCACAATTATTAAAAGAATCCATTCCATACCGAACATTGCGTGCTGCAAGAAGTGCAAATATTTGTTTGCAGAATGGTTTTACAACAATCCGTGATCTGGAAACCGAAGGTGCGATGTATGCCGATGTTGATGTGAAACGTGCCATCAATAACGGTGTGATCGCAGGCCCGCGAATGTTTGTTGCAACAAGAGCCATTAATACTGTTGGGCATTATCCACTCAGTCCGAAAGAATTTAATTGGGAATTAGATCTGCCAAAAGGGATTCAGGAAATTAATGGCGCCGATGAAGCACGCAAAGCTGTTCGTGAACAAATTGCACATGGTGCCGATTGGATAAAAATTTATGCGGACAGAAGTTATTATCAATTGCCCGATGGCAGTTTCAGAGGCTTACCAAATTTTACCGCCGAAGAAATTAATGCTGTTGGTGATGAAACAATTAAGAGCAGAAAAAAATTAGCAGCACATGCGATGACGAGAGATGGAATACTTGCTGCAATTAATGCAGGCGCCACCAGCATTGAACATGGAAGCGGCATGGATGATGAGTGTGTGCAATTAATGGTTGAAAAAAATATTTACTGGTGCCCCACCATTTTTGTGAATGAATATGTTGCCGAAGGAAGAGCAAAAGCCGGAAGCATCATCAATATGCAATTTAAAAATGCAGCACCTGCCATATTTACAAAAGCATTGAATGCCGGAATTAAAATTGTGTACGGAACCGATATTGGTGGTTACGATTGGAACGTATCGCAGGCAAAAGATTTTGAATATATGGTTGCTTGGGGAATGAATAGTGTGAAAGCCATTCAAACCGCTACAACTGTTGCTGCGCAATTGTTAGACATGGAAGGATCAATTGGCGAAATAAAAGTTGGCGCATTTGCCGATATCATTGCGGTAAAAGGCGATCCGACAAAAGATATCAAATTATTGCAGCAGGTTAAGTGGGTTATGAAAGACGGAATTATTTATAAAACATCAAGATAAAAATCCCTGTAAAATATTTTTTGTGAACTATTATTGCAGGCATTTATTGCTTGCAGGCATCAACAAATACGAGTATGAAAATTTTAATACAATATTTAAAGCCATACAGATGGATGATCGCTTTGGCTTTGTTATTAGCTACGATCAATCAGGTATTCTCCATGCTTGATCCTTTATTTTTTGGTAAGATGTACGACATCTATGCGGTGCATCCTTTTCAAAAAGGGCAATACATTCTTCAACATATCATCAACGAAAACGGGAAAGCCGAAGACAGAAAAATATTTCATCCCTCAGGAACAAGAACTCAGGCTGAATTTGTGTGGGGTGTGCTTGGCTTTCTTGGAATTTTAATAAGCGTTGCAATGGTTTCGCGTATTGCAAAAGCATTTCAGGATTATTCGGTAAATGTTATTGTTCAAAAATTTGGTGCAACCATTTTTACTGATGGATTGAAACACAGTATGAAATTGCCGTATCAGGATTTTGAAGATCAACGCAGTGGTGAAACGTTATCCATCCTTACAAAAGTTCGTGCCGATACTGAAAAATTCATTGGCTATTTTATTAATGTACTTTTTGGAATATTCGTTGGTATTGTAGTGGTATCGGTCTATGCTTTCAGTAAAAACTGGAGTATTATGCCAACTTATATCGTTGGTATTGCTTTGTTATCATGGTTAACTAACGTGCTGAGTCGAAAAATAAAGATCATCCAAAAAAACATCGTGAAAGAAACGACGATGCTGGCTGGAACAACAACCGAAAGTTTACGCAATATTGAATTGGTAAAAAGCTTAGGATTAACCAATCAGGAAATAAAACGTCTCAACAACAATACATATAAAATTCTCGGATTAGAATTACGAAAAGTGAAAAGTATTCGTGCATTAAGCTTTGTGCAGGGAACATTTGTAAACATGCTTCGTCAATTCATCATGTTTATTTTGATGTGGCTAATATTTAATGGAAAGTTGACTCCTGGCGAATTAATGACATTGACTTTTTACAGCTTCTTCATTTTTGGCCCACTGCAAGAGATCGGGAATATTATTTTAAGTTATCGCGAAGCGGAAGCATCGATCAATAATTTCCATAACTTAATGAAAAGACCCATTGATAAAACACCCGATCATCCAAAACATGTTGGCGTTATTGAAGAATTGGAATTCAATAATATTTCTTTCAAACATCAAACAGTACAATACAAAGCGATAGAAAATATTTCTTTTGATGTGAAGAAAGGCGAAACCATTGCATTTGTAGGTCCAAGTGGCGCCGGAAAAAGTACATTGGTAAAATTATTGGTTGGTCTATATCGTCCGCTGGAAGGAAAAATATTTTATAATGGTATTGATGGTAATGATTTGAATTTCGATGAGATCCGCAACCAGATTGGATTTGTAACGCAGGACACACAATTGTTTGCAGGAACCATCAAAGAAAATTTATTGTTTGTAAGCCCGGGTGCAACTGAAGGAGATTTACACGATGCATTAGAAAAAGCAAGTTGCAATAAATTATTAGCCAGAGCCGAAAATGGAATTGATACCATGATCGGTGAAGGCGGATTAAAATTAAGCGGTGGCGAAAAACAAAGAATTTCAATTGCACGTGCATTATTGCGCAAACCGCATTTATTAATTTTTGACGAAGCAACATCTGCATTAGATTCAATTACCGAAGAAGAAATTACAAACACCATTCGCCGAATATCGGAAGCGAAAGAACAGATTACAGTGATGATCGCACATCGTTTAAGTACCATTATGCACGCACATAAAATTTATGTATTGGAAAAAGGGCAAGTTGTTGAAACCGGCAGTCACGACGAACTAGTTGCTGAGAAAGGATTGTATTATGCCATGTGGCGTCAGCAGATCGGAGAAAGAAAAGCGTATGCATCTTCTGCCGTTGCTTTAAATTAAAAGATAGATAATGAACAGATAATTTAGCATTTATCATTCAACATTAAATTATTCTCTTTCAAATTTCTTTTTTATGTATTCCAATACAGAAGGATCCTCTAATCCTTCAATATCGCTCAATTCCAATTCAATTGCTTTAGTACTAAGTTGAATTTCGAGCAATGATAATAAAAGAGAAACGGTAAAAGATAAAAGGCTGAATGCAAAAACTACATGTGCCCAACCCATTGCTTCAATATAAATTAAATACATGCAAACGATGCATAATAAAAAAGTAACTATTCCTAATGCCTGCATGTTTTTTACCAACTTTATACGATAACGCAAATTTTTTATTTGCCCATGTATCAAATGTTTTTGTTCCTGGCTCTGGTATTTTTCGTGCAAACTTCTTACTCTGCTTGATAATGCCAGAAAACGATTAGTATATGCCAACATCACCAAACTGATGGCAGGAAACAGTACCGCAGGTGTGTTTATTGAGATATCCATAACAGGAATTTATTTTGCAAAAGTCGTTATAAATTCGAGTAACAAAACCAAATTGTTTTGTTACTCGAATTTATAATTCCTGAAATAAAATTTTGTTTACGTTTTCTTCAAATTGTAATTCAGCGGGAAATCAATTTTGAAAGAAATATTTCTTCCCATTCCGTAAATACCATGTTCGCGTGGATTATCGGTGGCGCTCGGGTTTTGATAGTTTCCGTAAAAATATTTCAGTCGGCTCAGATGATCCCAGTAAGTAATATCAAATAAATTATTCCCCATTAAATAAATACTGCAAATTGTTTTGTTTTGCTTGTTTACAAAGTTGCCGCCAATGCCGGCATTAAAGAAAGTATAACCGGGCGTTGGGGTTTCTGTTCCGTCTTCAGAATAGACTCTGTTTTGAGAAGCATAATATTCCATCTGCATTTTTACAAAGCCATGCTTTACGTTTAAAGTTTTGCAATCGAAATCAAATCTTAATTCAGAAATACCATGCATGGGCGGAATCTGCGGCAGATATCTTTCCGAATCGGGAACATTATAACTATGATGATTTTCACCTTTATTTAAAGCATACACAACCGATAAACTGTTTTCGAAATGAATGCCTTTGAATGGATGCAGGTCAACACTTAATTCTCCACCATATAAATTTGCACGAGATTGTTCGAATTTATATGTCATATTTCCCGGAACAATAACAGAATCCTGTCCGCTTCGTGTAAGCAATTTTTTATTATAAATATAATTAGTGATGAAATTATTAAAGAGGTTTAATTCAATCACTGCGAATTTGGATGAATAAACTGCGCCAATGTCTTCCTGTAAACTAAACTCTGGTCTAAAATCGTCGTTACCTATTTGATAAATATTAGTACCGGGATGTATGCCATTGGCAGAAATTTCGGAAATATTAGGAGCCCTGAAGCCTCTTGAAATATTGGCTTTCACCGAAAATTTATCAGTAAAATTATAAGTACCCCCAATGCTTCCTGAAAACCCGCCGAATGTATGGTCATAAACATCAAAAATTTCTTTTGCACCAAGAGTATCGGCACCATAGACAGGCATATCAAATCCGCTGATTGGATTAGGTTTTGTATATAATCCATCGTTATGAAATGTGCGAATATCATAACGAATACCACCTGCAATATCCAATTTGCCAAAAGTTTTTTTAGCAGTTGCAAATGAACCTAAATCGAATTGATGATAAGAAGGAATAACAAAATCTGATCCATCGGTCACATTATTGTTTTGATACATTCCATTCAAACCCAAAGTAATATTCCACTCATTAATATTTTTCAAAGAATATTTTACATCATAATTAAATGAAC
>JAGWPQ010000526.1 GCA_028877045.1 Bacteroidota bacterium
ATGCGGAGATAACAAAAGATGTTGATGCTGATATTGAAAACAAATTATTGAGCAGTTTAAAAAGTTGTTTTGAGAATACAAAACCTGATGTTCTTATTTTCGAAGATTATAACAAAGGTGTTTTGACCGGGAACTTAATTGAAAAAGTAATAGAACTTTGTAAAATACATCAGGTAGTTACTACGGTTGATCCGAAAAGAAAAAATTTCTTTGCGTACAAAGGTGTCGATATTTTCAAACCTAATTTAAAAGAAGTAAAAGAAGGATTGAATTTATTGCTCGAAGAGGTGAATCAATCTTCATTGAATGAAATCCATTCCCTGCTGCAACAACAATTGCAACACCGGATTTCATTTATCACTTTATCCGAAAAAGGCGTATTCTTTCAATCGCCCGATCATTCAAAGATCATTCCCACACATATCCGCAACATTGCAGATGTAAGTGGTGCAGGCGATACAGTTATTGCCGTTGCATCCTTAGTGTATGCTGCAACAAAAAATATGTTGCTGGCTGCAGAGATGGCAAACATTGCCGGTGGATTGGTTTGCGAAGAAGTGGGTACCGCTGCAATAGATAAGAAAAAATTATTGGATGAATGCAAATTATTGCTCTCCTGACATTTTGAATAATATCTAAAGATGATTTGCTTCCCTGATCTTAAATTGATAATATTTAAGTTATAGCTCTGTTTGTTTGACAATATTCATCTTCCTGAAAAAAGAATTCAAAAATTTGCTTGGGCTATTTGGCTAATTTCGATTCGAATAAAAGCCATTTTTTATGTCCGATTTTTCAATCGTTATTCACGGTGGTGCAGGAACTATTTTAAAAGAAGATATGTCGCCTGAACTGGAGTCAGCCTATTTGAATGCGCTGCAAACCTCGCTGGATGCAGGTTTCGCCGTATTGGAAAAAGGCGGCACAGCAGTGAATGCCATCAAAGCAGCAATTGTAATTTTGGAAGACAATGTATTATTCAATGCCGGTCGCGGTGCGGTATTCACAAAAAAAGGTGTGCAGGAAATGGATGCAGCCATCATGGATGGAAGCGATCTGAGTGCCGGTGCTGTTGCGGCTGTTCGCAATGTTCGTAATCCGATCATGCTGGCAACCGAAGTGATGCGAAACAGCAATCATGTTTTTTTAAGCGGAAAGGGTGCCAATGATTTTGCCATTAAACAAGGAGTGAAGCTGGAGCCTGATGAATATTTTTATTCGGCATTTCGTTACGATCAATGGAAAGCGATTCGTGATTCGGATAATTATTCGCTCGATCATACCAATCATCATCTCGAAGAATTATTGCGCGATAAAAAATTTGGAACCGTTGGTGCGGTTGCATGCGATGCCAATGGAAACATTGCAGCAGCAACAAGTACAGGTGGCATGACCAATAAAAAATACGGCCGCATTGGTGATAGTCCGGTGATCGGTTGCGGCACTTATGCCAACAATAAAACATGTGCCATCAGTTGTACGGGCCATGGCGAAATGTTTATCCGTGCCGTTGCTGCTTACGATGTTAGTTGCCTGATGGAATACAAAGGATATACATTACAACAGGCCATGGATGAAGTGGTCAATCAGATCGCCAAGGTGCGCTACATGTTCGGCGGCCAGGTGAATGTCC
>JAGWPQ010000527.1 GCA_028877045.1 Bacteroidota bacterium
CAGAAAGTAACTAAAAATTGTTCGTTAAGTAATTTTACGCAGGGTTATCCTATTCCCGGTTTTCCAACAAGTAAAAACCTGAAAGGTGTTTTTGATATTAGCTTGTCGTATGGATTTAATTTGAATTATCCACCGATAAGAGAACCTGCATGCACCAATCAAAACGATACTTGTGTCTTTAAATTCTGGGCAAAAGATTTAGCCGGACATGTGAGCGATACTTTGACCGGACCTACTATCATCATGATTCACAGATAAAAATTGTTGAAAAAGATTGCATTATTTATTTTCTTCGGAAATTATTTTTACGGCATTTGTGCGGTAGCGCTTTCTTTTGAAGCCAGCATCCAGCAAGGGTTTCCGCTTAATACGTTTTGGTATTATATACTTTTGTTTTGTGCTACCACACTTTATTATATTGAAGCCTATATTGATGTTATTACCCCTGATAAAAACAATAAACGGTCGGTTTGGTATTTGAACAATAAACAATTGATGATACGCTCTCAATTAATTCTCGTTTTAATCATGATCGTGTCGGCTTTTTTTGTTTGCAAAGATGTTTGGCAAGACATATTTAAAATGCCGGCAATTCAGTGGGCATTGATCTTAGTGTTTCCGGTTGTTGCAATTTTATATTACGGCATCGAATTTTTACAATTCAAAAAACATAACCTGCGCAGTAACGGATGGATGAAACCTTTTGTGATTGGTTTTGTTTGGGGCGGAGCCGTTACGATCTATCCGATATTATTTCATTCAATAGAATACAACGAACCATTTACCATCACAGTATTCGGAACTTTATTGTTCATAAAAAATTTTATGTACATCACGGTGCTTTGCATCATGTTCGATATAAAAGATTATGCTGCCGATTATAACCAGCAACTCAAGACATTTGTGGTGCGTGTTGGTTTGCGAAATACTATTTTTTATATCATGATCCCTTTGTGCATCATTGGCCTCGGAACATTTTTAATTTATTCCATCAGTCATCATTTTCCTTTGCTGCGCATTATCATCAATGCCATTCCTTTTATTTTGTTGATAACTGTTGCATGGTCAATGCACCAACGTAAAAGCATTCTATATTACCTTGCGATCATCGACGGGCTGATGCTGGTGAAAGCACTGTGCGGAATCGTTAGCTTTACTCTTTTTTAAATGATTACACGAATTAAATCGAATTACACGAATTATAAAACACAAAAAGAAAAACTAAAATATAAAAACAGAAAAACTAAATCGTTGACAATTCAAGCATGACTAAATTTTATAACCCAATTCGTCTAATTCGCAGAAATTCGTGTAATAAAAAAAATCGAGAAAAAACTAAAAAAAGAAAAACTAAAAGCTAAGCCGTTCAATAAAATATCAGGCTGAACTTGTCGGAACCATTTATAAAGTATAAATTTAATTCGTGTAATTCGATTTAATTCGTGTAATAAAAAAAATATCATGGCTAAAACTAAAAAAACAAAAGCAAAAAGTAAATCCATTCTTACCGATGCGTCCTATCAATTCCTGAAAACTTATATGAACACACCATCACCTGTTGGCTTCGAAACCAGCGGACAAAAAGTGTGGTTAGATTATGTAAAACCTTTGGTAGATACACATTTCACCGATGCGTACGGAACTGCTGTGGGCGTTATTAACCCAACTGCAACATTTAAAGTGGTGATCGAAGCACATGCCGATGAGATCAGTTGGTTTGTAAATTATATAACCGATCAGGGATTTATTTATTTAAAAAGAAATGGTGGTGTAGATCATCAGATCGCACCGGCAAAACGTGTGTTGATCCATGGAAAAAAGGGGATAGTAAAAGCAGTATTTGGCTGGCCTGCTATTCATACCAGGATGAGTAACGGAGACCAAAAAGAACAACAACCAAAAGTTGATAATTTATTTTTGGATTGCGGTGCCCGTACCAAAAAAGAGGTGGAAGCACTGGGCATTCACATCGGTTCGGTGGTTACTTACGAAGAAGGTTACGACGAACTTGCTTACGATTATTTGATTGCCCGTGCCTTCGATAACCGCATTGGTGGTTTTATGATTGCCGAAGTGGCGCGTTTGCTAAAAGAAAATAATAAAAAACTTCCGTTTGGTTTATACATTGTAAATGCGGTGCAGGAAGAAATTGGTTTGCGTGGTGCCGAA
>JAGWPQ010000528.1 GCA_028877045.1 Bacteroidota bacterium
ACTGTTTTTGCCTGTATTTTGCTAATTGATAAAAGATGTCAACATTCCCGCCAATATATGTAGGGATTTCTTTTTTAAATGAGGATGTAGGACCGGTATGGTTTTTACAGGATCCCAATAAAAGAGCAAGGACAACTATGATGAAATTAACTTGTCGCATAGCATAGAATGTTGAAGCATTGGTGGTGTTCGTCCTGTCGTTGGAGGAATGAAATTATGTTGAATGAATTGTTTGCTTCAGTAAAGATAAAATGTTTATCGCATGCATTGTCGTGTTGCCGCATTAATGCAAATACCGCGTTGGAGGCAATATTTGTCAGTAAACATAATTCCCTAATTATTGAATAATCTTTCTGTTTTGCTTTATCAGATGGTTTGTCAAGAGCTTTGTCATTTGTCTTTGCCAAAATAGGTCAATGCCCAACAATTTAAAATGATATAAACTGTCAAAAATAAAAATTCAAATTTCCTGTAGCAATTACCTGATATGACTTTAATTGTTCTAAATCAAAAGTTATCGTATTAAAGTTTGTACCTGAGATAACAATGAAACCGTCACTTGTAATCATTAAAGATGTTCCACCAGATGATATTACAGAACTATTAGATTGATTAAATACCCAAATACTACTAAAGCTTGTATTTACATTTGGAGACAGGTTTAAGTCCTTTTCCAATCGCAATGCAGTTAACTGTCCATGAGTTAAATAAGTTGTATCCTTTTTACAAGAAAAAAGAAATGCAGAAAGGAAAAATAAAAGCAGGATCGATTTTTTCATAATATATCTGTTTTTAATTTTGTCAAATTTTATTGTAGCAAAAGTTCACGTGCTTGCGCTGTTGTGTGTTTTATTGTTTGGTTGAATAAAGCTATATTATCAGCAAACTTGTTTTGTTCATCTGTGTTCCGTTAGCAACTATTCCAATTTGCCTTTATATACTTCATTCATTTCTTTTAGGTATTCGTCAATTGAATTTAACCCAACGGATTTTCGTCTGTCATTTAATTTTTCTGGCTCAATAACATCGGGCATTGCGAATGAGGTCTTGTTTTTATTTAACCATAATTGTGTCCCGTAAACCTGTTTTTCTTTTTTGTTACATTTTACTCTGTCAACCAAAAAAGCATAATTACTGATGTTTGCATTATTAGCCGAAATTTCATTTTGCATTGATCTTAAATATTCTTCCTGAAAGGTCGCGTCGTTGTCTGCATGTTGCACTATGATCCAAAAATTATTTGAAGCATTTTTCCCTACCAAGTTGTAACCAGGAAAGCCATATTGCCTGAAAATATTTTTTGCTTCTGCCAAATTCAAACTGTCCGATTTTTGCCAATTGTCCAGTATAGTTCTGTAAAGCGCAGTGTCCCTGATTTTATTTTCGGAATAATTCAAGTCCATGAGTCGCCATTTTTGGTCAACTGAATATAAGGAGTCAATTTTTTTCGACAATTGAATATTCGAAGCCGGACTTATTTGTCCAATCAAATGAGAAGAGATAAAGAAAAATATAATTGAAAATAAAAACTTCATAGTTGCTGCTAACATTCACGCATTTGAGTTTGTGGGTCCAGCCGTTGGCGGAATGAAATTATGTTGATGAATGAATTGTTTAGTACAGTAAAGACAAAATATTCGTTGCTTGACTTGCCGTCTAACCGCATTAACGGCAAATGCATTGTTAGCAGTAGTTTTATTCGTGTTCTAAAACGTTTTGAATTTGTTCGTATAGTTCAGGAATTTTGTTTTTGAATACATCCCAAACAATTGAATAATTTATTCCCATATAATCATGAATAAGCCTGTCACGCATTCCTGCCATATATTTCCATTGTATTGAATTCCATTTGACTTTAAAATCGGCAGGAATTTTCTTTGTTGCTTCACCAATTATTTCTAAGCTTCTTACTACTGCCCGTTTTAGAGTTTCATTGTTAAGAAAATCGTCTTTTGTCAAATTAGTACCAACTGAAAGCAGATAAGAACATTCATCAAAAATATGTTTTAAGAATTCAGTCGGGTCTTTATACATATAATACTTCTTTTAAAATTTTTGGCCCAATGTGTTTATCAAGCCCGTTTTTAGTAACAACCTCAACCTTTATATTCTTAAAAATGTTTTCAAACAAGTCGTAAGCAGCCATATAATTGTCAAAGTTTTCTTTCTCCGGATTAAACTCAATTAAAAGATCGATATCACTTTTTTCAGATTGTTCATTTCGCAAATAAGAGCCAAACAATCCAATATTTAGGACCCCAAGTTTAGAGAATTCAGGTTTGTACAATTTTATCGCCGATATTATGTTTTCTTTATTTGTCATTTTGTTTCTTAAAAGTCAAAGATAATATACTTAAAAATATAAACTTAATTCATAAAATTACTACTAACGTCCACGCATTTGCGTTGTGCGTCCCGTTATTGGCGGGATGAAATAAATTATTCTGTTCAGTAAAGATAAAATGTTCAGTACTTGCATTGTCGTCCAATTGCATTAACACAAATGCTCGTATTGGTAGAAGTGCTTTGCAATTGAATGTTGTTTGAAAGATATTTGTGTAAAATTTGAACTTCAAATTTACTTACCCAAAATTTCAGCCAACCTATTTGTTAGGGAAACATCTGTTAGGCCTTTTGCAATAATGAT
>JAGWPQ010000055.1 GCA_028877045.1 Bacteroidota bacterium
CATTGAAGCCTCGTTATGACGATCACGAGGGGGTGCATAGCTATAAACAAGGCCTTAATAAAGCAAGCCAAAGCTGTGGCTATCTTTTTATTAAATGTCGCGGACAAGAAGACGTAAGTTTCCATAGTGTGGGATAACCACTGCTTCAGAAACTGTTGATCTTTACTGAAAATTCTTCTGAAATAAACACTTCATGTAATAATCAAATTTGCGCTGAAGCCTCGTTATGACGTTCGGTAGGGTGAGATTTCTCAGTCACGCCCTCACACACTTATCCTTCCCTTCGTTTCTTCGAAATGACGGGTACTTATCAAACGCGTCGCCCGCCGTACCTCACTCATTCCAATACTGCTGCAAACCGTTTTTTTGTATAAAACGAAAAAGCTCCAGTTCGTCCTGAAAATCAAGCCTGTTATTTTTTCGGTGATAAGAAATCTTTTGTTGTAATACGTCCTGCAAAGTTTTGCACGAACCCGACTGCAATTTGGTTTTTAGTCCATCAGTTAACGGCAATGCTGCAATAGCTGTCTCCAGTATTTTCTGCATGATCATAAAAGATGAAAATAAATAAATTTTCGCAATGATATATAATCATACGCCACTTATTTTTTCAAAATATTTCACCTTGTCGTTGAATGACGCAGAAAGAGAAAATATTGGCAAAATTTGCAAATCACCTGAAAAAACTAAGAGAAGAAAAGGGTCTTAGCATCAGGGAATTGGCAATAAGGTCCAATCTCGAATACAGTCAGGTACAAAGGATCGAAAAAGGAAAAGTAAATATTGCTTTCACTACTTTATTGGCACTCGCCGACGGTTTGGATATTGTTTCCATAGAATTATTGAATTATAAATAATCTCCCTCTTTCTCACTTTTTTTATACTTCCCCGCTATTCCTCAAGAAATTTTTATTTCTGAAAGCCTTTATGCATAAGGGTTTCACCGGGCTTGTACAAGGCTTGTACTGCCTCTTGTATTGTTTAATTTTTTCTTTTTGTTCCTGCAAACATCAACTGCAGTAAGTGTTTGCATAAACAATTTTTAAAAACCATTAAAACAAAAAAAATGGGAACAATTAACAAGGGTATTTTAGGCGGTTTCTCGGGTAAGGTAGGAACCGTGATCGGCGGCACATGGAAAGGTATTGATTATATGCGCAGCAGGAGCAGCAGAAGATCAGGCAATTTCTCAGCCAAACAGTTGGAACAACAGGCAAAATTCGGAATGATAATGAAATTCCTGCGAACATTCGGCACATTGCTCAGCAGTACTTTCCGCGATTATGCCAATGGCATTACAGGGCCCAATGCAGCCCTGACCTATAATATAGCTAATGCCATTACAGGTGCTTATCCGGCTTTCTCCATTGATTACAGCAAGGTATTGTTAAGCAAGGGCAACCTGCAAAATGCAACTGCGCCTGCCGCGGCCGCAGGAGCAGCGGGTAAGCTAAACTTTTCGTGGACCGATAACAGCGGTTCCGGTATGGCAAATGCAACCGACCAGGCCATATTGTTTGTGCATTGTCCGTCAACAGGGCAAACCGTTTACAATATAAATACCGCGGCACGTAATGCTGCAACGGCCGAATTTAATGCAACCGGATTCAGTGGCAAAAAAGTACAAACATGGATCGCTTTTATTACCGAGGATGGTAATGATGTATCCGACAGTTTGTTTACCGGGGAAGTTGACGTGATCTAAATGCCAGATGCTAAATGTTAGATGTTAAATGGGAGAACATAAACAAGCAGGCATCATCATTTAGCATTAAACATTAAACATTTAAAATTAAATAAACATGGA
>JAGWPQ010000056.1 GCA_028877045.1 Bacteroidota bacterium
GGAAGTAATACTATAACAACAACTCTTCCTGTCTGAAAGGGTGATCAGTTGATTCGTATTCAGCCACAAAGATTGTCGCATTCACACTGCAATGACATCGTATTTGTTGGCGAGATTTACATCTAAAGAAACCATCAGTAATATGAGAAAAATAACTATTTTGTCAATGATCACATTAGATGCTGTAATGCAGGCGCCCGGCGGATCTAAAGAAGATGCATCGGGAGGTTTCAAATATGGTGGCTGGACTGCACCGTATGGTGACGAAATTGAAGGTAAGGTGGTGCAAAAAGAGCTGAGCCAAACTTCAGATTATCTTTTGGGCAGAAAAACATTTGAGATTTGGGCCGCCTACTGGCCCGAACACGGAGACTTTTGGCCGGCTATTAATAAAGGCACGAAATATGTGTTTTCGAAAAGCATGAAAAAATCGGATCCTAAAGTTACAGGGTGGAAAAATTCAGTAGTAATAAAGAATCTGGCCGATATTAAAAAGCTTAAAAATTCGAAAGGTCCTGACATTCAGGTTTGGGGCAGCAGCGAGCTCGTTCAATTGCTGCTTAAGAATGATCTTGTCGATGAACTCAGGCTTAAAATTTATCCATTGACTTTAGGTAAAGGAAAAAAACTTTTTGGCAACGGAACAATTCCAACAGAATTTACATTAACAGAGAATTTTGTTACAACAACCGGAGTGATTATTGCCTGTTACAAGCGGGCCGGAAAAGTAAAACGTGTTTCTATATAATTCCCACCTGTTGTTATCAAACATAAAATCATACATGCAATTATCGAAGTTGATTTTAAACATTTAATTGCTGCTGCTTATACAGTACTTTTATGATCCCTAACATCGCTAAAGATGAAAAAGAAATTTACATTCTTTGCGATCCTTCTGGTCACCCTCTGGGGTTGTAAAAAATTTGACAGTTCCAACACAACAGATTATTTACAGGTGCTGCAATATTCCATCGACACTACATGGCAAAGTCTTACAAAAACACTTAGCAATCAGAAAGGAGGATTAGGCATTTATATCACCTGTCCAAAAGGGAATTATTTTGTTTCTTCGGGTCTGGAGCCGGGAGCTGCTGCAGCATCGCATTTCAGGGCCGCAAGCATCACCAAATCCTTTACAGCAACGGCAATCATGCTGCTCGATCAGCAGGGCAAGCTGAATATTGATGATACGGTTACCAAATTGATTCCGGGTACCGGCACATCTTATCTTCCTGATGACAGTGACTATCAGATACCTTATAAAGATCGTTTTACTATTCGCGAATTATTAGAACATCGTGCAAATATTTTCGATCAGGTCAATACACCAATACCCGATACGGTAAATGCATGGTATGCAGGAAATATTTATTACATGGCTGTGCTTGTTCTCAGAGACCGGTATCATCAATTCACTTTAGATGAATTGCATCGGTTAATTTCTAAACATCAATTAACTTATGGGATACCCGGCATCGAACATCATTACAGCAATAATGGTTATACATTACTTGCCAAGATCATTGAACGTGTAAGCGGAAAAACTTATCAGGATTATGTCAGGGATGAGATACTGATCAAAAATCAGTTGAACGGAACCTCACTTCCTTATCTCGGTACCGATACTGCATTGCCTGCACCATTTCTGCACGGATATAAATATGTAAATAATTCAAGTGTTGATTATACAATGTTTAACATGTCGTGGGGAATAGCCGAAGGAAATCTTATCACAACTTTTTGGGATCTTTCAACATTTTACAGAAATCTTTTTACAGGTAATGCCGGATTGAATTTATCACAGGTAAACAGAATGAAAACATGTTTGGCTACCAACGAATATTATGGTTTGGGAATAGAATTTAAAGACGGTTTGGGATATGGGCATACAGGCAGTCACGAAGGATATTTAACAGTCGCGTTTTATGATCCCGTGACAGATTGTATGGTGATATCTGAATCTACACTTTATCCCGGTGACGCTGATTTGAATAATAGATTAGGTGTTACAGTTGTAGGACTGATCAAGAACATGAAACAAATACTCGGATATAAATAATAAAATTAGCTACTCTGCTTTTTGTTCACCAAGTTTTATTTTATAGGTTGAGGAATAAAAGTACAAACGAAGTTTTTATTGCTGCGTAAAGATATGAACGTACAAGAGTGCGACGCAACAGCAGCTTCATGCCTGTACAAAAGTTGGCTACATAATTTTAATTGGCTGTACATTCGCAACGATAAAATTATTTTTATCATTTAGGTTAAAGAATGTGCTGTCATGTTGAGGCACTCGA
>JAGWPQ010000529.1 GCA_028877045.1 Bacteroidota bacterium
GAGAAAACAGAGTGGATGAAATAGGTAATCTATTTTCGCAGGGCGTTCGCATTGCAATTGTTTTAGCCATTGCAGGAATGTTACTCACATGGTTTGTTGCACCTTCGGTTTTAAGATGGTCGTTGCATGACACAAAAGATATATCGATGGCGATCGGATTTTTGAACATCCGAATCGTTGGCTTATTATTTTTATATCTCTATCAAATGCGTAATGCATTATTGGTAGGAACCAATCAAAGTAAATATTTAATCATTGGTACTGCGTCCGAATCTGTTACCAATATTATTTTAGATTATACATTGATCTATGGAAAATTCGGTGCACCTGCCATTGGATTTAACGGTGCGGCTTATGCTTCGGTGATCGCCGAATTTACAGGCTTGTTTGTTATTTTTTTAGTGATCCATTATAAAGGCATCGGCAAACAATTGCACCTGTTCAAAAATTTTTATTATCATGCAGGCAACACAAAACTGATTTTAAAACAATCGTCGCCGCTGATCGCACAACATGCCATCAGTATCATCAGCTGGGAGTTTTTTTATATTTTGATCGAACATCATGGCGAAAGAGATCTGGCCGTATCCAATACCATGCGAAATATTTTTGGATTCTTTGGTTGTTTTACTTGGGCATTTGCGGCAACAACAAGTACGATGGTAAGTAATATCATCGGGCAGGGAATGCACGACCGTGTAATTGAATTGATCCATAAGATTTTGAAATTATCGTTGTTGTTTTCTGTAACTGTAGCCATCATTGTGAATGTGTTTCCGCAGATCTTTTTAGCGATGTATGGACAGGGAAATGATTTTATCAATGCCGCTATACCCGTGCTTCGTGTGGTTTCCGTGGCATTGATATTAATGTCGGTCTCTACCATTTGGCTGAATGCAGTTACCGGCACAGGAAACTCGAAAGTTAATTTGATGATCGAAGCATACACTATTTTTATTTACTGCATTTATGTGTATGTGGTACTCGAAAAACTGAAACTGCCTATCACTATTGGCTGGGGAAGTGAATGGGTTTATTGGACATGTATCTTTATTCCGTCGTATTGGTATATCAAAAGCGGACGATGGAAAACACGTAAGATCTGATTAACAAATAATTAGTAAATTTGATAATATTTAGTTAATCAGAAATATTGATGCATCGATAGTTTGGATGTTGCAGTCTTCTTTCAAAAAATAATCATATGAAAAAGACAATTTTACTTGCAACATTTGCTTTGCTGTTAACATTTGTTTCAAAAGCACAGTTTGAAGTTGGACAAAAAGTTATTAACGGAGGGATTTCTTTATCAACCTCAAAATCTACCAGCACTACAAATTCTACACAAACATTTTTTGGGTTTGGACTAAACAGTTCGTTTGGAAAATTTATTACACCCAATCACCTGATTGGTTTTGGTATTAATTATACTAATTCTTCGCAGCATCAAGAGAGTCCCCCCAATTTATACAAGACTAATTCAAACCAAATCGGATTAAATTATTTTTCTACTTATTATCACCCATTAGCTAAAAATTTTTATTGGTTTATAACATGGAGTGCATCTGGAAATTATAGTTTTAATTCATACAACACAACTTTAAGCAGCGTTGAAACAATTCAAAAAACAAATGGTTTTGGTGTTGGTATTGCTACAACTCCTGGCATTTCGTATAAATTGAATAAACGAATATTGCTTAATGCTACACTTAATAATATTTTGGTTGCTTCTTTCACAAGTACTAGAACAACTTACTCAAATTCCAGTCAGGTTGATAAATACAATAGCTTTGGTTTGTCTTCAAGCCTCAATAACATTAATTTAGGAAATATTGGTATTGGCTTTAGTATTTTACTGAATAAAAAATA
>JAGWPQ010000057.1 GCA_028877045.1 Bacteroidota bacterium
CAGAAAAACTGTTTAAAGAATCTAAAAAAAATGAATTACTCAAAACCGAATCAGAATGGTTATTGAAGCAGGTTGAGTTTTTGACAGCACATCAGTTTTTTACTAAAACGGCTTTTACTGAAAGAGAGGCAATTAAACAAAAGCATCTTCAGGAATTGCGATCTAAATTAATTATAACAGATTTAAATCATTCAAAACCCAATTTTAGTGAAATGATAAAAGATGGTGTTTTAATGATTGCCGGTGTTATAATGGCAGGGTTTGCGCTAAAAGGTTTTTTGGTACCGAATCATTTTTTTGATGGTGGCGTAACAGGTATTTCTCTTTTACTGCATGAATTATATCATCTCAATTTGGCTATTGTAATTATGCTGATGAATTTACCTTTTGTTGTTATCAGCTTTTTTTCTGTTGGTCGGCGGTTTGCGATCAGAACATTTATAAGTGTTATACTCTTAGCTATTTCTTTGTGGCTTTTACCTGATATTGCACTAACCTCGGATAAATTACTCATCTCTATTTTTGGCGGCGTAATTCTTGGTATAGGTGTAGGACTCGTAATGAGATTTGGTGCTGCATTGGATGGAATAGAAGTTTTGGCACTATATACATTGAAGCGAACTTCTTTTACCATAACGGAAATAATATTGGGTATCAATATTCTGATCTTTTCAATTGCGGCTTTTAAGTTTGGAATAGAAACATCACTTTACAGTATCCTTACTTATTTTGCAGTCACCCGTAGTATAGATTATGTAGTGGAAGGCATTCAGGCATATACAGGTATTACTATCATATCAGGTAAAAGCGAAATGATAAAATACCAATTGGTTAATACATTAGGAAGAGGAATTACCGTGTATAAAGGCGAGCGTGGTTTTTTGCCAGGCAAATTTGAGGTCAGCACTGAATGTGATATCATTTTCACTGTAATAACAAGACTCGAATTACGAAAATTAAAAAACCTTGTTTATGAATTAGACCCTCAAGCGTTTGTTTTTGTATATACCATTAAAGAAACACTGGGCGGCGTACTTAAACGAAGACATGGTCATTAAAATTAAGTCAGTTAGTATTTTATTTGTATTTTTCAGAATAAGACATTTCTAATAAGGCTATTTGTTTAGAGCTTTTAGTCTAATAAAACAACCAATCTCTTGAGATTCAAACTTCATTATACCCGAAATTTTCTGCATGGTTGGTGAATGGTATATTCTGGTTTTCTAAACTAAACGTTTTTTTGATATCTCTTTAACCCGGCGGCAATACACATTAATTAGTTTATGCTGTTCTTTCAGCAAAAATGAGTACTGATTTTTACCAAGCCAATAGCAGCATCATCGACCGGTTGCGGCTTAAACCGGACTCAGGTTTTTTAGGACAGAAAAAAAGTATCTTTCTTCTTTGTTAATTTATGTCTTTCACCTACTTTCATTACCCAAAGCGTTAACCATATGAAGAAGTATCTGATTGTATTTTTATTATTATTCGTTTCCTCTTTTTACAACAATGTAATTAAAGCAGCAGCACAAATACCTAATGAAGCCCTGGAAGGCAGATGGGATATTACAGTGAACATGGGCAGTTCCCGGGCTCCTTCCTGGCTGGAAGTAAGGCATTCAGGTCTTAGAACTTTAATTGGCAGATTTGTAGGCGATGGCGGTAGTGCCAGGCCTATCTCACAGGTGTTTTTTAAGGATGGAAAACTCTCTTTTCATATTCCCCCGCAATGGGATAACAGCGACAAGGATCTCTATGTAGAAGGTGAATTGAAGGATGGAAAACTCTTGGGCACTATGACGATGCCGTCGGGTAAAACATATACCTGGACCGGCGTCCGTGCACCAAAATTATGGCGTGATAAAGAACCGGTTTGGGGAAATAGTATTGTATTATTCAACGGCAAAAACCTCGATGGATGGCAGGCTTTGGGTGATAACCAATGGATCGTGGAAAATGGTATTCTAAAGAGCCCTCATTCCGGTTCGAATATCAGGACCGTAAAAACATTCAACGATTTTAAACTTCATATAGAATTCCGATATCCCAAAGAAAGCAATAGTGGTGTCTATTTGAGGGGCCGTTACGAAGTACAGATCATTGACAGTAAAGGAATGGAACCTCTAAGCATTTATCTGGGTGGTATCTATGGCTTTATCGACCCCCTGGAAATGGTTGCCAAAGGCCCGGGTGAATGGCAATCCTATGACATTACTTTAGTGGGCAGGCTGGTAACAGTTATTGCCAATGGGAAAACGATCATTTACAAACAACAAATACCCGGTATCACAGGAGGAGCGCTTGATAGTAATGAAGGTGAACCGGGGCCTATATATATGCAAGGTGATCACGGACCCATCGATTTCAGGAATATTGTGATAACACCTGCTAAATAAATGTCTGAGTTTCAGCAGCTGATATTTTTAATTATGAACTCTCTTTCCCTTTGCTATACTTTTTCTGTATTGCAAAGGCAATAACCCTTGCACAAAGGGCAGAGGTTGCAGTATTGAAAATAATGAATGAAGAAAATTACACATCCCCCTCATCAAAGGAGA
>JAGWPQ010000530.1 GCA_028877045.1 Bacteroidota bacterium
GTTATTTCGTATAAATTCACATCTTTATATTTTGCTTTTTCTTCGGCCGATAAAGCTTCCTGTGCACCACCAAAAGAAGGCGCAGTTATTTTTATGGTTGAATCGTAAGGAATAATACCGCGATCGTATTTCCAATAAAAATCATGCAGCGAAGTATCGGCATCGGTTGCAAAAACTATCTTTTTATCTTCCCTGTTTCTGATCTTCGAAATATCATCGAACATTGGAATGGATGGTTTGTCTAATTTACGTTCACCACCAAGACCTCCTCTTCTTCCGCCATTATTTGTGGGTGCAGTTGCAACTGCATCGGCATCAAACACTGCATGTTTAACAGTGTCGATGGCAATGTCAACAGGATCAATGCCGTAGAACCATCCTCTCCAAAACCAATCCAGATCTTCGGCACTGGCATCTTCCATCGTTCTGAACAGATCAGCAGGCGTTGGATGTTTAAATGCCCAGCGACGTGCATATTCGCGGAAAGAATAATCAAATAATTCCCTGCCCATAATTGTTTCGCGTAAAATATTTAATGCAGTGGCAGGTTTGGTGTAAGCATTAGGACCAAAGTTCACAATGTTCTCGCTGTTGGTCATGATGGGCTCCAACTGATCTTTAGGCAATTTCATGTAATCAACGATTGTCCATGCTGCGCCTTTGCGGGACGGGAATTTATTATCATATAATTCTTCAGTTAAGTATTCAACAAAACTGTTTAACCCTTCATCCATCCATGTCCATTGTCTTTCGTCGCTGTTAACGATCATCGGGAAAAAGTTATGTCCTACTTCGTGAATGATCACACCCAACATACCGTTCTTTACACCCTCGCTGTAAGTGCCATCTTTTTCTGTGCGGCCAAAATTGAAACAGATCATCGGATATTCCATACCATTGCTTGCTTCCAAACTTTGAGCCACAGGATATGGATAAGGAATAGAAAATTTAGAATACGATTTAATGGTATGCTCAACAGTTTTAGAAGAGAACTTGCGGTACAAGCCGTATGCTTCTTTTCCGTAAGCACTCATGCACATTACTTTCTTGCCTTCCACTTTTGTTGCCAATGCATCCCAAATAAATTTGCGTGATGAACCCCATGCAAAATCTCTTACATTCTCTGCTTTGAATATCCATGTTTTTCTTGCAGTGCTTTTTGTTACTTCGGCTTTTTTTGCTTCATCCAGTGTTACAATTTCTATCGGCTCTTTTGATGTTTGTGCTTTTTGCCAGCGTGCCAATTGTGCAGTGCTTAATACCTGCGGATAATTTTGTCCTTCGCCCGTTGCCATCACCACATGATCGGCAGGCACCGTCATCTTCACATTAAAATTTCCAAAGGTCAAAGCAAATTCGCCGCGGCCTGTGAACTGATGATTTTGCCATCCCTGAAAATCGCTGTACACACAAAGACGCGGATACCATTGTGTCATGGTAAATAAATAATTCCCGTCTTCAGGAAAATATTCATAACCACCGCGACCGCCCATACTCATGCGATCGGATATCTTATAATTCCAATCGATGTTTAAAATAAATTTCTGTCCGGGTTTTAAAGGCGCAGGCAGATCAACACGCATCATGGTTTTGTTGATGGTGTATGCCAATTTTTTTCCCGCAGCATCAGTTAGTTTAGTTATTTTATCACCATAACCGTTATCGGTTTTTTGTTCATCCAGTCTGTCGATCATGGTTGTAGAAACGCCACGATTCAATGAACTTGCATCCTGATAGTTTGCATTGTTTACGGTGCTGTGTTCATTCTCGTCTAACTGCAACCAGATATAAGTTAATACATCGGGTGAGTTGTTGAAATAAGTAATGGTCTCACTTCCTGTTAATTTTAAATTCTTTTCATCCAGATCGGCCTTAATATCATAATCTGCACGCTGCTGCCAGTACTTCGGACCCGGCGCACCGCTTGCAGTGCGGTATTCATTCGGCGTTGGAAGAATAGTTCCCAACTGCTCGAATTTGTTGCCGTGATTGGATGTTGGATTGTTTCGGATGTCCTGCGCATGTACAGCAACAGCCGAAACGATCATTAATGAAACAAATAGTTTTCTCATCTGTGTGTTTTTGGTTTGTTTGTTTATTGGTAAAGTAGTTTATCAGTTAGTTTTAGTTATTTCAACTACTTAATTCAACATTAAGTTTATAGTTTTTATTACCCGAATTTTATCGAATTACACGAATTATTTTCTTTATGAGTGTAATTATGATTTCAACGATTTAGTTTTTCTTTTTTTTAGTTTTTATTTTTTTGTAATCAGCTTCAAATCCTTACTCAGCTTCGGTTGCGTCGCACTCTTCAACTGCAACTATTCTACTCACCTACTTCCTCCCGACTAACGACTCCTGACTCCAGACTCCTGACTATCTACTCCCGACTCTCCTACCACGGAATTCTTTCTACCGCCATTTGAACTGCTAGCGCAAAAATGCCACTGCTTAGAAATAACAAATATTCCCGCCTGTTTATTTTAAAGAGCTGTGTTGCAATGGCCGTGATAATTAAAATGCAAAACA
>JAGWPQ010000531.1 GCA_028877045.1 Bacteroidota bacterium
AAGTTTATTTGGCAATATTGATTTTACAAAAAAAGGAATTGGTTTTCTGGGAGCCATTCATGTTGCCATTTTTGCTGCGGTCTATGCTATTGTTGCTAATGCAGCATATATGATTATTGTGTTGAAAGGGAAGAGTAAAATATCGGGTGCATCGGTTGCGCATATTGGTTTTGGTATGGTGTTGCTGGGTATTTTAATTTCATCGGCTAAGAAAGATGTATTGAGTAAAAACACAACAGGTATCACTGTTTTCAGAAAAGATAAGAATGAAGATCCTGCTGAAAATATCACTTTGTTCAAAGGGTTGCCCACCGATATGGGAAGATATATGGTGACCTATAAACAAGATTCGTTTAATGTCAGGGAGCGCAAACGTTTTTTTGATATTGATTTTCAATCGAAAGACGGAAAAGATCATTTTGAATTATATCCAGATCTGATCAAAGGGAATAAAGGCATGGAAGGTTATTCGGCCAATCCTTCTTCTAAACATTATTGGTACAAAGATATTTTTGTTTACATCTCCGCTTATCAGGAAAGTAAGGCCGATACTGCAACCTATCATAATCAGGAATTAAAAGTTGGTGATACCTTATTTTACAGCAATGGGTTGATGATCTTGAATAAAGTTTCTAAAAACCCTGTAGAACAAAAGGCAAGATATGATGCCGATGAATTGTCGGTGTTCCTTGATTTTACCGTGATCTCGAGAGATGGCAGAAGATATGCTGCATCGCCCGGTGTGGCCATTAAAGGAGAAAACCTGCGTTCAATACCTGATACAGTTAAATCACAGAGCCTGGCTTTAAAATTCAATAAAATCACAGACCAAAATATTGGTAAATTTGAAGTAGGGATAAAAGAAAGCAGTTCGATCACTGAGTTAATAACGTTAAAAGTGTATGAATTTCCGATGATCAATATTTTATGGATCGGCGTAATGGTGATGACGATTGGTTTTGGAATTGCGATCTATCAACGATTAAAACCCAAATCGTTATCTGCCGCGTAGAAGTTGAAGGAGTTTAAAAAGGTTAAGATGCTTCCTGGTGTGCTGAAAAAAATGCCATGAAAAACTAAAGCCCGTAACAAAAAATAAACAATTCATCAGGTTACTTTTTTAAACGGGCAGCATTAATGTAAAATAGAAAGTCTATTTTTATCAATATGCAACGGCTGAAAAGAAATATCGTTTGTTTTTGCCTTATTGCCGGTACAATTTGTTTCGGTACCAAAGCTGTTGCTCAGGTGCATGGCGTTTATGATACAGTTAAAGTATATGCTTATGTAACGCCTGCAGGCGACACAATTCCAATGAGTTATCTCCCTTATGTTGAAGTTAGAGCAAGGCTGTCGAGAGAATGGCAGAAGCATTGGGCTGAGTGGACAAGATTGAGGAATGCTGTTTATGTTACTTACCCGTATGCAAAGACTGCAGGAAAGATCATGAATGAGATCAATGCAAGATTGGTTAATGTAACTGATAAGAAACAACGGAAAGCGATCATTCACTCCCGTGAAAAAGAATTGCGTAAAGAGTTTACAGATAAATTAACCAACCTTTCTATTTATCAGGGAAAAGTGTTGATGAAATTGATTTACCGCGAAACAAATAACAGTTGCTACGAAATCATTGGCGAATATAAAGGCTACTTTACTGCGGCAATGTATCAAACTGTTGCTTTCTTTTTTGGCACCAGTTTAAAACAAAACTATGATGCCAAGGGTAACGATAAAGATATTGAAACGATAGTGCGTGATGTAGAAAAAATGTATGGCTACAAAAGCTAAACAATATGCTGCAAGAGTTGTGTGAATTGCTGCCGCATGATCATCTTTGCTCCCAAACTCTCTAAATGTTCGGTATATATCTGGCAATCGATCAAAACAACGCCCTCGGTTTTTAATTGCTCCACATATTTTATAAATGCAAATTTGCTGGCATTACTTTCCTTGCTGAACATGCTTTCACCAAAAAAAACTTTGCCTAATCTGATGCCGTATAAACCACCAACTAATTTTCCGTCCTTCCATGCTTCGGCGCTGTGCGCAAATCCCATTTTGTGAAGATTTGTATAAGCTGCTTCAACATCATCCTTGATCCATGTACCATCCTGACCTTCGCGTTTGGTTTCTTTGCAATTGTGAATTATCTCAGCAAAAGAATGATTGATACGAAATTCGAAAGCATTTTTTTTAATCAATGCTTTCATGCTTTTGCTCACTTTTAATTCATCGGGAAATAAAACAAATCTTGGATTAGGGCACCACCACAAAGGAATATCTCCATCATACCAGGGAAAGATACCTTGTTTGTATGCCAATAAAATTCTTTCGGCACTCAAATCTCCGCCCATGGCTAATAATCCATCAGGCAAAGCTTCTTCAACCGGAGGGAACCATATCGATTCGTTTAGCGCATACAAAGCCATGTAACAAAAATAAGATTTGAATCGAAAGTTGAGTGAGTAAAAAAGTAAAGAAATGATTAATGACCTACTGCCAATTCTTCGATGGTAGCGCCAATACCCCGGTCGGTGATAGCATCGCACATGGGTTTTAAAGTATCATAGTCGCCCAATTTAACCGCATATTTTCCTTTGGTATGAATGAGCATGGCACATTGTTCGGCCTGTTGTTCGTTGTGACCGCAAATTTCAATTAAAGTTTCGATCACCCATTCGAATGTGTTCACTTCATCATTCCAAACAATAAG
>JAGWPQ010000058.1 GCA_028877045.1 Bacteroidota bacterium
GACCAATGGCATTGTTTGGAACTTTTGTTACGAATGTTCCGTTCAATCCATAATTACATAAAGCCGCAGCCACATTGGCTTCGCCGCCACCATAGGTTACATCAAAACTATCTGCCTGTACAAATCTTTTGTAATCAGGTGTTGATAAACGCAACATAATTTCTCCTAACGTTACAACTTTCTTGCTCATATTTTTTTGTTTGTTTTAATTTATTAAATGAAATATTTTTTACAGCATCCATTAATTATTTTAATTCTGTAATTGGTGCAGGGTCCATATCGGAAAAAACCATGTTCTCTCCTGCCATTCCCCAAATAAATGCATAATTCGATGTGCCGCATCCGCAATGAATACTCCACGATGGTGAAATGACTGCTTCATGATTCTTCATCACCAAATGTCTTGTCTGCTGTGGTTCTCCCATGAAATGAAAAAGCCGTTGCTGTTCATTCAGATCAAAATAAAAATATACTTCTGTTCTGCGGGTATGTGTGTGCGGCGGAACAGAATTCCAAACACTGCCATCATTCAGCACTGTTAATCCCATCACCAACTGGCAACTTTGAATGCCATCTAAATGAATGTATTTATAAATAGTTCTTTGATTGGAAGTTTCCACTGCACCCAATGCTACAGGCGAAGCTTCTTCTTTTGACATTTTTTTATTTGGATAAGAATGATGTGCCGGCGCCGATAACAAAAAGAATACAGCAGGATTATTTTTATCTGCACTTGCAAACGAAACATCTTTGGTTCCCTTTCCCAGATACAAACAACTTAATTTTTCGAGTGCATATTTAATTCCATCGGCTTCAACAAAACCATCTCCGCCAACATTAATAATTCCCAATTCTCTTCTTTCTAAAAAATAATTTGCTTTCAATTCTTCATCAGCCTTTAATGAAATGCTTTGCAGCACAGGTTTTGCGCCTCCTGTAATGATACGGTCGTGATGCGAATAAATTAAATTAATAACATCATCCCGCATTAATCCTTCGCACAAAAAATTTTCCCGCAACTCTTCGGTCGTCATTCCACGAACTTCTTTCTGACTATTTTGAAAACGAATTTGCATACTATTATTTAAAAAATTATTGCAATTTTATTTCTTTGAAGCGGGCCAATTAAAATATTGATGCGCATTATTATAACAAATGTCCTGAATTATTTTACCAGTCAACTCAATATCATTTGGCAATTCGCCATTCTCTATTTCCTCACCAAATAAGTTACACAACAATCGCCTGAAATATTCGTGACGCGGATACGACAAGAAACTTCTCGAATCAGTCAGCATACCAATGAATTTGCTCAGCAAACCCATATTGGATAAGGCATTGATCTGTTTGGTCATTCCATCTTTCTGATCTAAAAACCACCAGGCACTTCCGTATTGTATTTTTCCTTCCACAGTTCCATCATTAAAATTACCGATCATGGTTGCCATCAATTCATTATCGGCGGGATTGAGATTATATACAATTGTTTTTGCCAATTTATTATCATTATCCAATTTATTTAAAAATTTAGACAATGCTCTTCCCTGCGAAAAATCACCAATCGAATCCCATCCTGTATCTGCACCTAATTGTTGTAACCTTCTTGAATTATTATTTCGTAATGCACCGAGATGAAATTGTTGTACCCAGCCTTTTTCCCAATCCCATTCGGCAAAGTGAACCAGCATGGCCGATTTAAATTTGCGTTGTTCCAATTCATTCAAATGTTTTCCCGAATGAATCTTGGAAAAGATGGTATCAATTTCATGACCGGTAAAATCTTCTGCATAAATTTCTTCCAATCCATGATCGCTCACACAGCATCCCATTGATGCAAAAAAATCGTGACGGTTTTGTAAGGCGAATAAAAAATCATCGAATGAAGAAATAGAAATATTGGTAACTGCTTCAATCTTTTTTACATAATCATTGAACTTTTCAGTTTCACCAACATTCATCGCATTATCGGGACGAAATGCTGGCAGCACAGGAATTTCAAATCCATCTTTCACCAATTGCGCATGATATTCCAGCGAATCAACCGGATCATCAGTTGTACAAACTGTTTTCACATTCATCTTGCGCAACAAATTTTTTACAGAGTATTCTTTTGATCTTAATTTTTCAGAACATTCATCATAAATCTTTTTTGCAGAATCAGCATTCAATAATTCATGAACATCAAAATAACGTTGCAATTCCAGATGCGTCCAGTGATATAATGGATTACGCAAAGTATAAGGAACCGTTGCAGACCACTGTTTGAATTTTTCAAAATCGGTTGCATTGCCGGTAATAAATTTTTCGTTTATACCATTGGCACGCATGGCACGCCATTTATAATGATCGCCGTACAACCAAATCTGAGTAAGGTTTTCAAAGTTTTTATCTTCGGCAATTTGCTGTTGCGGCAAATGACAATGATAATCTATGATAGGCATTTCCTTTGCAAATTCGTGATACAATTTTTGAGCAGTTTTATTACTCAATAAAAAATTCTCGTCTAAAAATGTTTTCATGTTACCAACTTTAGTTTTTCAATTTAGCATCGTTGCGTCGCACTCTTCAACGCTTTGTTCTTTATTCAGCAAATTGCATGTTACTTGTTACTTGTTTCTTGTAACTTGAAACTTGTAACTTGTAACTTATAAACTCACTCCTCTTTTCCAGGGAATAAAATCATCCTGATTTAATTGCACTGCTTTCGGAATTATTTCGCCGCTTGCAGCTTTGATACAATATTCCAACATATCTTCTCCCATTTGTTCGATCGTTTTTTCTCCATCGATCACAAGCCCGGCATTAATATCAATTATGTCATTCATTCTTTTTGCCAGAGAAGAATTGGTTGCCACTTTAATGGTTGGACAAACAGGATTTCCAGTTGGTGTACCCAAACCCGTTGTAAATAAAATTAAAGTTGCCCCGCTTGCAGCTTTACCTGTTGTTGCTTCAACGTCGTTGCCTGGTGTACACACTAAACTCAATCCCGGTTTTGTTGCAGGCTCGGTATAATCCAACACATCAACAACAGGTGATGTGCCACCTTTTTTTGCAGCGCCTGCACTTTTAATAGCATCAGTTATCAATCCATCTTTTATATTTCCCGGCGATGGGTTCATGTGAAAACCCGAACCAACTTTTAAAGCTGATTCGCTGTACGTTTTCATCAGATGAATAAATTTATTTGCAGATGCCTCATCTTTTGTTCTGTCGATCAATTCCTGCTTCACACCACATAATTCGGGGAACTCTGCCAACAAAATTTTTCCGCCCAATGCAACTAACAGATCAGAACAATAACCAACAGCAGGATTGGCCGAGATACCGCTAAAACCATCGCTGCCACCGCATTTCACGCCAATGGTCAACTTATCTAATGATGCAGGTTTGCGTTCCTGTTTATTGATTTCAATCAACCCCAAAAAAGTTTTGCGGATCGCTTCTGTAATTAATTCATCTTCACTTTGCGATTGTTGCTGTTCGAAAACATGCAATGGTTTATTAAAATCCGGATTGCGTTGTTTTATATCATCCAATAAACTTTGTGTTTGCAAATTCTGACAACCCAAACTTAAAATGGTCACACCGCCAACATTCGGATGATCGGCATAAGCAGCTAATAATTTACTTAACACTGCTGCATCCTGGCGAATACCTCCACAACCGCCCTGGTGATTTAAAAATTTGATCCCGTCAACATTTTTAAAAATGCGGTTGGTATGAACAACAGATTCTGTTACATCCAAATTTGCAGCATCAATATTTTTTCCGGAAGTATATAATTCTTTTAAAAGTTTTGTTTTCTGTTTATATTTTTCTGTAACAGCATAACCCAATTCGTTGTGCAATGCTTCGCGGATCACATCTAAGTTCCTGTTCTCACAAAAAACTGTTGGAATAAATAACCAATAATTTGCAGTGCCTACGCTTCCATCGTTTCTGTGATACCCATTAAAAGTTCTTCCTTTAAATTTCGAAATATCGGGTGCATGCCAATCGTACTGAAATGCACGGTAAGCATAGGGTTCAGCCGCATGCTTTAAATTTTCGGTGCTCATTCTCATTCCCCTTAAAATATCATGCTGTACTTTTCCAACCAGCACACCATACATTGTTACTGCATCGCCTTGTTTCATATCAGTTGCATAAAATTTATGTTTTGCAGGAATGTCTTCCAACAAAACATAATCAACATCATCCAATGAAACAATCTCTCCTTTGCTTAAGTTTTGCAAAGCAACGATCACATTATCTTTCGGATGAACTTTTAATACTTTCCTTTTCATGCTTACGCAGAAATTTTATTTGATTGAAGCAATTGCAATGATTCCAACACACCCTTTTCTAAAAATGAATTTATATATTGAGCAACTTTTTCTGCGAATCCGTTTAATACAGAAAGATCAGTTCCCCATAAAATTTGATTCGATAATATTTGTTGCACAACATTTTTCACTTCATTATTATTTTTCCAAATTGAGTGCAACAGTGCTGCATGATCGTCGTTGATTTTATATTCTTTATCATTCAGTGTACCAACAAATTCTTTTTGTTCATTCATCTCGCTTTTCATGAATAAAATATATCCGGCAAAGCCAAATGCCAATGCATCAGAAACAAATCCGTTGTGCTCATAATTTTTTAGGATGATGGGCACATTACGCATTTTCATTTTGGATGAATATTGCATGGTGATGCTTATCCATTGATGTTCGATATAAGGATTGCGGAAACGATCCAAAACTTTCTTTGCAAAATCTTTAGCATCCAGCAAGCTCAATCTGTCATAAACAATAGATGGCGCAATGGCTTCCATCATCAGATCAGTTTCGAAAGAAAAAAATGTTGCATTGTTCATCGCATCTTTCACTGTTCTGAAACCCGACAAAAAAGCCAAACCGCAGGTAAATGAATGTGTGCCGTTTAATAAACGCAATTTCAGTTCGCGGTACACATCAATATTATCGGCAATGATAACACCAGTATCCACTTTTGCAAACGACAATATTTTTTTACTTCTTTCACTGGTTGTTTCAATTGCCCACAGGCGGTAAGCTTCGCTGATGATGATCAATTCATCTGTATAACCCAATTTTTCTGCAGTTATTTTTTGTTCGGCCTGCGGTAATTTTCCAGGCACAATCCTATCCACCAGCGAATTGCAAAAGTCATTGGCAGATCCAATCCAATCAATAAACGCTTCGTCCAAAGAATTTCTTTTTGCCAATTCGATAACGATCGCTTTTAATTTTGTTGCATTATCTACAATTAATTCTGTTGGCACGATCACCATTCCGCTTTCATTGCTTCCGTTAAATGCTTTATATCTTGCCAATAAAAACGCCAATAATTTTCCGGGAAAAGAAACCGGCGGATTTGAATTGATATCATCATCCACTAGAGCGATCCCAACTTCTGTTGTGTTGGAAATAATCAATTGCATGTCTTCATTTGACGCACATTCCAGAATCTTATTCCATTCTTCTCTGGCAGATAACACGCGGCTGATGGACGAATTAATAATTGTTTTATCGATCGTATTATTATTTTCAATTCCCCGCACACATAAAGTGAACAAACCATTTTGTGTTTCGAAAGCATCTGTGCCGCCACTGCTTGTTGATTTAACAACTACTACCCTGCCATTAAAAATATTTTGGCGGTTTGCCTTATCGATAAAATAATCAGGAAGTCCGCGTAACAACACACCTGTACCGAATTGCAACACTCTTTCAGGCAATGATAACAGGGATACATCAGGAATAATTAATTCTTCCTGTGCTTTAATTTTTCCAAGGTTTTCTTTTGATAAGATCATTTTTATTCATTTTTATTTTTGCGGGTTCCATCTGTTCCCAAACAACCACGCAACGGTTATTTCTGAAACTTTCGGAGATCCTTTTGCTGTTTGTAAATTATTTTCGAACCACTTATAATCGCCGCCTTTTTTATGGCAGTTATAATAATAAATTCTTTCGCCCCACTGAATAATATTTGTTGTTGGCACACGATAAATTGGTTTATCGGCCATGTTTGCCGCAAACGAACAACCGATCAAATAAAATTGTGCATCGCGGTGATAACGCCCCAGCATAAAACCATCGTATCCATAGAATGAACAATTCTTTAATATAGTTTTCGAATCTTCATTCTTGCTTCCATCGTGCCAAATGCTTGCCGGCCCTGTGTTTGCGATGAACGTGCAATGCTCGGCCCAGGCCCATCCACGCGGACAATAAAAATCTACGCCGCCTTCCATCACACAATCTTTAAAATAAAACATACCATCATCCACATTCCACGGACTAACCGTATCGCCGCCAAATGCACGCAACACACAATTGATTACTTTTAATCTTGTTGTTTGAAAAGAACGTAAAGCCATTTGATGACCGTCTTTTCTTATTTTTTTCTGATGCTGCACTGATGTATCACCTGCACAGGCAACAGTTCGTTCACCATTTTCAAAACCATAATTATTTTGAACAGTAAGATTCTGCAATGTGATATCATTGCCGCGCAAATTAATAGTGGCCACACCCCAATCATCTTCATGATCGCACCGGAAAATATCCCTTGCAATTGACTGAGTGATGATGACTTTATTTTTATCCTCTCCTTCCAAAATAATATTGCTCTTCTCAATAAATAATTTCTCTTTATAAATCCCATTTTTTATAAAGATTGTTCTTGCCGAAGTTGAATCTTTAGCCAAGCTGTTTATAGCTGCTTGAATAGATGTGAAATTCCCTTTCCCATTTATATCAACAACAATTTTTTGAGCATGGGCTGATGAAACTACCACACTCAAAAAAATCAAGAAACAATATTTCAAAATACTCTTCATCCTTTGTTTTTAGATAACCATTCAGGATATTTTTTTTCAATCAGATCTTTGGGCCATGTACCATACCATGCATAACCTGTTCTTCTTTCATACTCAATATCAGCAACATTCTTTTTCTTAATTCCATCTCTTCCGCAAAAGAAAGGTTCGTTGGTGTCGATCTCGTAAAACCTTGCCCAGACAACACTTGATGCATCCTTCACCACAACCCTGTCGAAACCTTTTGGCATAGATGCATCTTTTTTATGCACCCAATCAATGCCGGTAATCTTTGAATCCGAGAACCAGTTAACCGCACTTGTGATGGCTAGTTTAATTTCTTTCGATGGATCGGGTAAGCGCATTAAAAATTCAACAATGCCAACACTCTCTTCTCCGCTCAATGATGGTAATTCGTAGGCCCTTGCTTTTGCAGGCTGATAATTTACTTCATCATATTGTGCACACCAAACGGTTAATTTCCCTTTTACTTTTATCTGCGTTTTTAAAATACATTGAACTCCTTTTTTTACGGCAGTTGCAGCCGGTCCTATCAATGATTTGTCAACAACATCCAATTCGTTTTTCTGCAAACTCAGATCGTACAATAAATTCATCACATTGATCATTGCATTATCGTTGAAAGTAATTTCGTGACGATAAGAACTCAGATCGGGATAAAACTGCGGCCATCCACCATTTTTGTATTGGGCTTTCAATAAATATTTTATTCCTCTTTCAGCAGCATCCAAATATTTTTTATTGCCGTTAATCTTATAAGCCTTTAATAAATGTCTTATTTCTTTGGTGGTCGCATCATTGTCAATAGTGCCGTCGTTCATATTCGACTCATCTGCAATGGTAGCTTTCTCAACATCAGCATACACTTTATTGTAATCGATCTTGTCTTCGTGATAATGTTTGGGCCATCCGCCATAATCTCTTTGAAACATCAACATATTATCAGCAACAAGGTCTTGTGCCAATAATTTCAAAGATGAAATAGCAAGCATACAAAATATTACTATCGTTTTTTTGCGCATCATTTTTTCACTGGAATTTGAGTGATCATCCAATTCACCAAATCATTTGCAGCTTTAAGATTATCAAAATCGGCTGGCAATCTTCTTCCATCCACATATTCATTATACAACCATGGATCGCCCACTGCAAACACAATCCCCTTTCCAACTTTACTAACCGCCATGATCACGTCATTATTGTCAACATAATTTGCTTTTGCCGGCGCAGATAATTTTAATGTGCTGATCTCTTTTAAATAAATTTTTTTGGCTGTTTTAAAGATTTCATTTCCTTCATTAATATTCAATGCCCCCATTTCGAATTTCTTTCCGTCAACATGATTGCGACTGTCTTCATTAAAATGAATGCCAAATTTTTCGGGTACCTGATTGAAGTGTTCGAACTCAGCATTGCCTTTATCATTATGCAGCAAAAGCAATACGCCACCTGCTTTCACCCAATTATAAACCGTTTCAGCATCTGTAGGTTGTACATAATTGGGATGAGGATTATCAGCCAGGTTATCTGCATCAACAATAATATAAATATCAGCTGCTTTTAAATTTTCAATCGTTGGAGCAGTGTATAATGTTTCTGTTCTTATTCCATGATCATGAAAAACATTTCCCAAAAAAGAAAAACCACCATTATCTTTTTCATCCCATTTGTAATGCCAATCTTTTTCAATGCCATTGATATCTTTTTTCTTTTCTGAGTTAAAATAACTATCCAATAAAACAGTTTTGCTTTTTGCTTTATTTAAAGTTGATAATAATTCCATTTCGTTGCTTGCTAATAAAAATGCACCTATGCCTTTCGGATCATTTTCAATTACAGGTTCGCTCATGTAATATTCAAAACTCCCGTCGCGGTAAGGGTTGCCGCCCAAGCCACTCACTTTAACTGTGCCATATAAATTAAGCTGACCATTTTCTTCTTTGATAAATTTCTTAACAATTCCATCATAACCGTTTTTAGCAATTGTAATTTTTGTGGAAGGAATATAATTTTTACGAACTGCTTTTGCAATAGCATAAACAAACTGACAAGAGGCCGATGCTTCAAAATAGTTTTCTTTCTTTTCCGGTTCATCTAAAATATCCAACCATAAACCGGTTTGCTTATCCTGTACTTTTTCGATCGCATTCACCAACCGATTTAAAATATCAATCAAACTTTTTCTTTTAGGATGATTTTCCGGAAAATGATCCAACACATCAACCAATGCATCTGCATACCAACCCATGGCCCTTGCCCAAACATGCGGCGAACGGCCTGTTGTTTTATCGGCCCATTTTTGTTGTTTACTTTCATCCCATGCATGATACAATAAACCTGTTTTTTCATCACGGGCATGTTGCTCTATCCGGATAAACTGATCGGCAATATCATCAAATGTATTATCATCATCCGATAGCATTGCATACTCAGCATAAAATGGTTCGGCCATGTACAAACCATCTAACCACATTTGA